>WFZV01000274.1 GCA_015489395.1 Bacteroidales bacterium | reverse complement strand
GAGAAGCTTTACCGCAATCTGTATAAGTGGGTTGTCAATCACCGTCCGTACACTGACAGGTATTTGTATGATTTGAATACTTTTGTTCGTGAGGTTGACGGACAGACGGAAAATCTTTTAGAGCAGACGCCGGGTGTGGTGAAGGTTATGTTTTCTAAGACGCTCTGGCCGTTTTATATCCTGCCTCTTTTGTTGGGAGTTGCTTTGCTTTTTGTGTAGGTTACGGATGATTTTAGGCAGCATGTGCTTTGGGTTTGTAGTTTTAAGGGTGTTTTTGCGTCAGTTTTAGTGAATATGTAAAATTAGTTATACTTAAAATTTTCGCATAAACTTGCCAGGTTTTTTGTAATTTGGGTTGTTGGTTTATGTGCAAAAAGCTTTATTCGATTGTTATTGTTATTGCAATATTTGCGCCGACAAGGGCTGATTTGTTAAGAACATTGTAAGTGTAAGGAACTGTGATAACGAGTAGATAATTTTTCGCAGGTTCGAGGGTAAAGCCAAGGGCAGAGATTAATGTGCTTTTGCCGGTCGAAGAAAATTGGTAACCCAGTTCCAGAATTGGCTGGAAATAGCCAAAGTAACAGCCAATGTCAGAAAGAGCGCTGACTGAATAGTTGTTGAAATTAGGAGATGACGCAAATGTCAGATTTGCGTCCAGGCTGAGGTTTTGGGTAAAATCGTGCGAAAGTATAAGTCCCAGGCCCAATTGCTCTATATCGAATTTATTAATCGTGCTAATGTTAAGTCCACCCATGACTGCCAGTGAGGTGTTTTGAGCTTCGTAAAAGCGGTATTTCATGCCATTTGTATGTAGTCAAGGTTACAGTCAGTAATAAAACCGGTTTCCAGTTTCGTTGCTGCTCCGTATGTAAAACGCAAACCAGTAAATTTGCTAATGGTCCATATATTCAGGCTGTCGTTCGTGCCAAAGATACCCAGGTTAGGTTCGATTTCTGATTTAAATTTTTCAACAGTACCAGCATTATACGCACTTAGTTTTGATGCTGACAATCCGCCTATTTGCGCTTTTAGTGAAAAAAGACTAAGAATCGCAATTACAAGGATAAACGTTCTTTTCATTTCCATATTTGCTATGTTAAATAATTGGTAATGGCTGCAAAAGTATTAATTTTCGCAATTTTCGTCAATAAATTTTTTTGCTTCATGGTAAGAAATTGTAAATCGTCTGACTGCTTCGTCGATATGTTCTTTTTCGTGCGTTGCCATGAGCTGGAAGCGGAATAGAGATTGGTTCCGTGGAACTGCTGGAAATTCTGCAAGATTAGCAAGAAGTCTTTGTTTAAGATTTTCCCGGTAGATAATTCGTGCCAGACGTCCGTCGCCAACAACGACCGGTACAATAGGGCTTGGATTGCCGATAACTTCAAAGCCTGCTTCAGTGAAAGCTTTACGTGCATAATTAATGTTATCGTAAAGTTTTTGGCGGATTTTGTTGCCTTCAGGCGAGAAAAGTATTTCCGCAGATTTCAGAGCAACAGCAGTTTGCAGAGGCGAAATAGAATTTGAAAAAGTGTAGGATGGGCTAAAAAGCATAGTTCTACCGCGAATAGTGTTGCTACCGCCGACAAAGCCTCCGTTTGTGGCAAAAGCTTTGGTAAATGCGCCGATGATAACAATATCCTGTCTTTGTTCTGGAGTGAGTTGTCCGACTACACCAAGGCCTTTTTCGCCATAAACACCAAAGTCGTGGGCTATATCGACAATTAAAATAGCCTGATATGTTTTGCTAAGTTCGTAAAATCGTTGAATATCAATCATGTCGGCGTGCATGGAGTAGAGGCTTTCGACAACGATAAAGATTCCGATTTGTGGATTTTGTTCGCGCTGTTTTTTTAAGATTTCTTCGAGGTGATTCAGGTCGTTATGTCTGAATTTAAAAATTTGTTTAGTTGTAGCTTTAGCAGCAGTTTGTAAGCTGTTGTGTGCGAATGCGTCTAAAATAATAATGTCATTTTCGCCAGCCAGACTGTTTATCGCACCAAAGCAAGCCATCCAGCCTGTCGTATAAAGAACTACCTGGTCTATACCAAGGGTTTGCGAAAGTTTGTTTTCCAGGCGTTCAATCATGTAATTGCGTCCTGTAAAAGCAGGTGAGCTTGCTGTATGAATACCAAGCTCATCGACAACTTGTTTAGCTGCATTTCGTACTTCCGTATGTTGCGACATGCCCATGTAGTCCTGCGAGCTGAAATTGAGAAATTCGTCGATTTTTTGCTCAGGATCGTATGTTAAGTGGGCTTTGACGTAAGGTGCGACAGGTGAATGTAAAACAGCATATCCATAGCTGTTTATGCCGTATTTAGTACGGAGTTCGCCGTATTCATTCAAAGGTGCGCAGCGTTCTTCGAGGGTCGTCCCTTTTACGCGGTAATAGCCTATAGAGTTGATTGTAAGCGCATTATGTAGTTCGTTGTCCATTTTTGTCAGATTTAAGATTTAGGCATTGGGAAAATTTTGTCTAAAATATAGTTTTTTAAAGTCTGTGGTAATATGTTTGATAAAAATCTAAGCATTTTAACGTCAAACGTTGGTATAATAATCATTCGATATTTGCCTTTGCATTTATCGATAATTTTACGGGCGATTTTGTCCGGTGGATTAACTTTTCTGGGGCCGCCAGATTGTTTCATCCAATCGGGTTGTGATTGCATTTCGTAGTGGTATTGCGGCGTATCAATGTCGGCTGGTAGTGCCACGTAAAGGTTTATGCCACGATTGAGCAGTTCACGCCGCCAGGCATCGCCAAAGTTTAAAACTCCTGCTTTAGCAGCGCTGTAAGTCGTGTATCCAGCCATGCCAAAGATTCCAAGAGCAGATGAGATAAGTAAGACTTTCGAGCCTTTTGACAGAAATTGCTCAAAAAAATAGGCGCTTTGTACAACGCCCAGTAAATCGACTTCAATGTCTTTTCGTAGTTCTTCAATGTTTTTGTATTCTCTTAATAATTTGACAGTTACAACTCCGGCGTTAAGGATAAGAAAATCGATTTTTTTGTTTTGCTGTTTGAATTGGTTGGCTACAGCTTCAAGATCATCGGATTTTGTGACGTCAGCTCGTAAATATTCGACTTTATAGTTTTTGTCTTTTAGCTGCTGGGCAGCATTGGCAAGTTTTTGTTCGTTTCTGGCCAAAAGTATAAGTTCATATCCTTTTTGACCTAAATAATCTGCAATTGCAAAACCTAATCCAGATGAACCGCCTGTAATTAAAGCTGTTTTAGCCATAATGAAAAAATTTAAACCAACGAATAAATTTAAACTAAATTTTTTTGAAAACCCAAACTTTTTGCAAGGGATAATTAACCGCAACCGAAACAATGATGTCTGTCAAAATACGGGCGATTTTGTAATTGATAAACAAATATCTTACAATTGAGTAAGTTATGACTGATTTTAAGAGTACGCTATTAAGAACGACAGGGATGAATTTAAGCACTTGAGATATAAGGGGGTCAGAGTAATTACGGCGTTTTTCTTTAAAAGACCAGTTACGATTTAGAGTAAAATTCACTAATGCTCCTATGAAACCGGAAATAATAATCGAATAAGCAAAATAAACGTGCAGATAATCAGTAATATAAATCATAGAAATATAGTCCACTGATCCACCGATAAGAGCTGACAGCTGAGCTTTACTCATTGTCTTGAGTTCGTTGAGTACAGCCCTTTTAGCTTTTAGCAGTAGTATTTTTACGCTCCTGCTTATCACGGTTATCTGCAAGTTTTAAAAGTTTTAATGTTTCGATAATGTTTGAAATCACAATTCCTAAAATTCCAATCACACTCATAACCAAAATCGTACCCGGCACGTAAATTTCAACAATAAAGATTGTCAGCAGCAAAATCCTGACTTCAGTAGGTCCAAAATAACCAGAATCAATCGAATATTTGCCAGTAACTTTAAACCTGAGCAATGCAGTTATAATCTCCCATCCATACAAGGTCACAAACAAATATACAGCAATTTTCCAATATCCTGGAAAATAAAAATATGCTCCTAAACCCATAAAAATAATTCCCAGCCAGTCCGTTGTAAGGTCAAGGCAAAACCCATACCATTTTCTCGGTTTATTACGATAATAAGCTAATCTGCCATCAAGCGAATCACCAAACCAACTAAGAAAAAAGCCTAAAGCCGAAAGATAGAGCCAATAATTGTTAAAAGAAGCCAGATAAAAACTTAATCCAACAGTCAAGTTACCCAAAAAGCCTAAAAATGTCAACATGTCAGGTGTTACCCAATTGGGAATTCTTTGTACTAAATATGCTATTGCTGTTTGCTCGTATTTTCTAAGTAAATTAGTCCTTTCGCGGTCTTGCGAAATTTTTTGTTTAATATCCTGAAATTTGTCGAAAAAATTTTTTTCTGCCATGTGTCAAAATACTATTATTTT
>WFZV01000273.1 GCA_015489395.1 Bacteroidales bacterium | reverse complement strand
GTTTTTTACCGTAGTTTTGCTCATATTAACTTTGTTTTATGTGTTTTTTGGTCAGTGGTCAGTGTTTTCTTTTATAGTTTTTGCTTTTATACTTGATTTTATAAATCCTATTTATAACGATTTTTATCATTCTACGGCTTTTGGTTTAAATTATTCCTACCGTCACCGTAAAATTGAGATTTTTAAACATACTGACTTCCAGAAAGATTCTTTGAATATTGTTAAAATTTTAAATACCTGGCACGATAATTATTTGAAAAAATATCACACTAAGCCTTATTTTGTTGTAATTTCCACCAGTGGCGGTGGTATGAAGCAAGCTTTCTGGACTTATTACTCAATTTCTTTTGCAGATAGTTTGACAAATGGACGACTCCTGGAAAATACCCGTTTGATGACAGGTGCTTCGGGCGGTATGCTTGGAATTGCTTATCTTAGAGAGATTTACCGCCAGCAAAAGCAGGGCTTAATCTACAATTACAGAGATCGAAAATATTTGAAAAAATTATCTTCAGATATCCTGAATCCTGTGCTGTTTGGCCTGTCTATGTCTGACATCTTTATGCCTTATCGTACTTTTAAATTTGGAAATCACCGCTATATTAAAAACCGTGCATATTTGTTCGAACATGCTTTTAACCTGCATACAAATTATGCTTTAAACAAACCATTAGCTTTTTATCGACCTTACGAGCAATCTGCTCAAATTCCAATGTTAATAATTACACCAACAATACTCAATGTCGGCACTCGTTTGATAATTTCTCCATTGAATTTGTCATTTTTAGTCAAGCCTACGGTTCGGCGGCATGTGAAAAATATCGAATTTTCAACTGTTTATAAAGATTTTGATGCTGATAGCCTTAATTTCCTGTCGGCAATACGTATGAATGCTTCATTTCCGTATGTTACGCCAACTGTTATTTTACCCGGACGACCTAAAATGAAAATTATGGACGCTGGTCTGAACGATAATTATGGATTTTTGACAGCTTTTGACTTTGTTATGGAATTCAAAGATTGGATAAAATCTAATACTAATGGGCTGATTTTCATAAATATTTGCGAAAATGAAATTGTTAATTACAACGACCGCTCTTCGTTTTTCAAAAGTTTATTCGAACCGGCTTTTTCACTTTACAATGATTGGGATGTGATCGAGAATTTTAACTATCACGATGCCATAAGCAAATTGAAATACGTTTTTGGTGGTAAATTTCATTTGATCGAACTGACTTTTGGTACCAAAAAGAATAGAGTCTCGCTCAGCTGGCATCTAACCAGGCGGGAAAAGCACTTTTTGCTATCTCAAATTTACTCAAAACAAAACCAAAAAAGTTTGCAGCAATTACAGTCTCTATTACGATAAAATATTTATCTTCAGCTTTATAGCTGTTTTTGTAAAATCGTAACTGTTGTTTGCTGCGAAAGTCCTTGTAGTTCAACTTTTCGCAAAACCGTAAAATAATAATTATCGAAAAACTTAAATTGGCTGTCTGTCCCGGCTATGGCGATTAATGATTTACTGCCTACATAGCGGGCTTGCATCTCTGCCCAATTTAGTAAATCGCGTTCTACATTATATCTGGCAAATTCTGGCACCACGTAAAAAGCCATAATTACAAAGCTTTTTGCTGGCAACTGGACGAAAATTTTTTCGAATTCTTTGAAAGCATTTGTCTTTTTTAGCCCTAAACTTATCAATAATTGACGCTTTGTCTTGCTTAATAATTTTTCAACTTTTTCTGCTTCAAAGCCCAAAAGCATTCCGGTAACCTGTTCGTTTAACTCAATTGCGTAAATGTTCGAGGACGAAAAAATATTGTTTTTCGATTTATAAAGCCTAATCAGCTTATCAAAAATCCGTTCGCCGAACAATACTTCAAGGTATGGGGCGCTCTGACGCAACATTTGTTCGAAAAATTCTATGTACGGAGTGCTTAAATACTTGTCCATTGTGCTTAAATTTTATTTTAAAACACAAATTAATTTTTTCCTTTCTAATTGTCAAAAGTTTAACGTCAAAACTTCCTGTTTTGTATGCTAAAAAACTGTTTTTGTGCGACATTTTTTTTCTTTAACAAAAATAACTGCTACTCAACTTAAAAATCACTTCCTGACTGCGTTCAAGTGTCAGTTAATTAAGTAAATATGTGCTATGACTGCAAGACGTAAAAAAACTCAATTTTCTGATAATGAACGAAACTTACACCATTGCTTGCAAGACGAGTAAAACAAATTCACCTCCGGATAACAAATACCCTACCTTGCAAATCGCGTTGAACAAACTTTAATCATAATACGCAACTACCTGATAATGAGTTAAATTTATGCAAGGCGGGAAAATGTATTAAAAAAACTTCAGTCGTGAGGATAACCACCTGATAATGAGCGAAAATTTATGCTTTGGCTTGCAAAACATGAAAAACAAACTCATCTGTCTGATGATTGACGAAACTTACACCCTTGCTTACAAACGAATAAAACAAATTCTCCTGCGGTTAACTAATACCCTACCTTGCGAATCGTGTTGAACCGACTTCAATTATAATACGCAACTGCATGAGAATTAGAAAAATTTATGCAAGGCGGGAAAATGCTTCAAAAAACTTCAGTCGTGAGGCTAACCGCCTGATAATGAGCGAAAATTTATGCCTTGGCTTGCAAACGTGAAAAATAAACTCATCTGTCTGATGATTGACGAAACTTACACCCTTGCTTACAAACGAATAAAACAAATTCTCCTGCGGTTAACTAATACCCTACCTTGCAAATCGCGTTGAACCGACTTCAATTATAACACGCAACTACTTGATAATGAGCTAAATTTATGCTTGAACGAGAAAATGCATCAAAAAACTTCAGTCGTGAGGCTAACCACCTGATAATGAGCGAAAAATCATTGGAGGTCATAATTTGACAAACTAACACAACAAAAAATCACAACTACCTGATAATTAGTCGATTTGTTCTCAGATACTAAAACATCGTCAAATAAACTAACATAATAAATCACAATCGACTGATAATGAGCTAAATTTATGCGAAAATGCGATAAAAATAGCACCAAAACGGCCGATAACCTGAGTTTTTACGATAAATAAAAGGTCAGGCTGGCAATCTGCCAGCCTGACCCACACAATCGATCAAAACGCCAATCCATTAGATGACGAACAGCTAAAAACGCTTTATATTCTGCTATTGCTTAATGAATTTTTGACTTAGCTTAATGCCTTTACCCTGCAAAGTTATTACATATGTTCCTGGAACTAATCCTCTTACGTCAATCCTCCTTTGCGTCAATTTACCCTGTAATACCTGACGACCTGAAATGTCTGTTATACGATAACGGCTAATTCCTTTGCCACCCTGGACATACAGGTAATCGGAAGCAGGGTTCGGACTGATTTTTAGACCATTGCTCAGTAAATCAACCAGAGAAGTTGCCACAGTTTGCTTATAAATAGCAGCCATTGCCACGTCTGTATCGTTTTTGCTGTAAAATCCATTCAAGAACAAATCAACTTTCCCATCGTTGTTGTAATCAGCTGCACGGCAATCACCCCAATAAAGTCCTGTTAATTCCAGCGAAACACTATCTGAAAACTGATTATTATCATTGAACAGTATCTTGGTCAAATATTCTCCAGACCCCATTCCATCGCCATACAAACCATTGTAAAAAATATCCAGGTCGCCATCGTTGTCAAAATCAGCTATTTCAACAGAGCTGTGCGACACACCTTTGAATGTATCGACCTGAACGAGACTATCTCCAGTGTTGTGATATAAAATCGCACGACGCAAAGCACCACTTTCTCCTCCAACACCTGTCAGAAATAGGTCTATATTACCATCGTTGTCATAATCAAACCACTGTGCATCTCCAATCCAGCTTGGATATAACTGTATGCCTGTTTCCTGGAACTGGTCATTGCCTAAATTTTTCCAGATTTTAGCATAAAAAGTAAAAGTGTTAACTGATTCAAATCCAGTAATTAACAAATCGGGTAAATTGTCGTTGTTGTAATCTCCCCAACGTAAAACACCGTACATAACTCCTGGCAGTTGAAGATCCAATTTTACAAATGAATCTACTACATTTTTATAAATGAAGCAGTGATAGCTGTTTGAGTCTGTGTCAAAGCCAGAAATAGCAAAATCCATGTGACCGTCATTATTGTAATCACAGGCAGCAACACTTCCATAATAGATTGGCAATAAGCCTAAATTAGCTGGGGTAAAGGTTAAATCTCCGTTATTATAAAGAATATCAGCATATCCATTTGCGTCAGGTGTTGCACCTTCGATAATTAAATCTGTATAGCCGTCTTCGTTAAAATCTGCTGTATCTACGCTACCAATAGCTAACCCCGGAATGTTGATTTGCGAAGAATTATAAACCGTAAAACTATCATTTCCACGGTTGACTAATAAAAAAGTATAGTAGTCTTGATAGCCTGTATCTGTACCGAAATAGAGCAGGTCTTTCAGACCGTCATTGTTAACATCAAACCAGATAGCAGAAGACCAACCTACGCCATGCAGGTTTTGCTCAAGAGGTGTGAAACTAATTTGGTTTTGTCCAAACGAAAACAAAACAATGCCAAATAGCATTGAGAAGAGTAAACTTAATCGTCTCATAACTTTATGATTTTAAAATTTTATCATGTTAAAGATAACAAATTTTCATGTTGCATACAAATTTTTGCTAAAAATTCTACTGCAGAATAGAATTAAACTTTTTCGACTTGAAAGTCAGGAAAAATTTGCTTTAATTTGCGACTGGCAGTAGGCCGGTCTATCGCTGTAAGCATTGCTTACAGAGGAAAGTCCGGACAGCGCAGGGCGCCGGTCTGTCGCAAGGCAGACGGCCGCAAGGTCGTGGCTCTGCAACAGAAAATAACCGCCATGGCTTTTGCTGTGGTAAGGGTGAAAAGGTAGGGTAAGAGCCTACCAGTATCCTGGGCGACCAGGGTAGCTGTGCATCCACCGGGCTGCAAGGTCAAATATACCGGCAACTTCTGCCCAGTCAGAAGTAAGGGTGGCCCGCCCGATGCCGGGGGGTTGACCGCTTAGATAAATGATAGACGCCCCATCTGGGGTACAGAATCCGGCTTATAGGCCTACTGCCGTTTTTGCTTTTTGGATGTCTTATCTATAGAAAGTTTGTAATTTTTTTAAGTGTGTTTTTTCTTTTTTGAGGATTGAAAAATTTAGTTTTTATCGTTCAAAAATAGATTTTTCTTGCTCATTTAGCCTCTTTGTTACTTTTTGCTGAAATTTCTGGACTGATTTTTATAATGTGAGCGTCCGGTGAATTTGTAATTTTGAGGTAATG
>WFZV01000272.1 GCA_015489395.1 Bacteroidales bacterium | reverse complement strand
CGTCTGGGAAATGATTTTGTTCATGTAAGCACCTGTCCGTTCAAGCCCGAGCGTGGTTATTACCACTATTCGTTTTATCTTTACCGTCGTATTCCTTACTCGTTTTCAAATCCCGACTGGTTTCCGGAGTTTTATGTTAATGAGTTGAATCTTATCAAAGCTGAAGCTTACGTCCATTTAGGAGATTTGCAAAGCGCTATAAATATTGTAAATCAAAGCTCTCGCGTAACTCGTGGAAATTTGCCTCCATTACCAAACAACGCCTCTGCTGAGCAAATCCTCAAAGCTATCTTTTACGAACGCGATATAGAGTTTTTCGTAACTGGCTTTGCTACAGACTTTTATGACATGCGTCGCCGCGATATGCTCCAAAAAGGAACTCTGTTGCATTTCCCAATTCCTGCTCGCGAGTTGGATATTTTAGGTATGCCACTTTATACATTTGGTGGTGTGGAAAATGCTGACGGAATCAATACTTCGAATGGTGGTTGGTTCCCTGAAAAAATACTGAACTAACCCGACCTAACTTCTTCATAGTGTTCCCTGCGGCTGACCCGCAGGGTTCTTTCTTTTTATTTTTTTGTTTAAATCCTAAAAATCATTAAAATGATTTCAAAAGTCCTTACGATTTTCACTTTCAGCCTTTTAGTTTGGTTCAATTATGCCTTCAGCTGTACGATTGCTGTTGTTTCTGGTAAATACACTGTTGACGGCAGGCCCCTGCTCTGGAAAAACCGCGACACCTGGGCCGTAAACAATAAAATCATGTTTTTTCATGGCCAAAAATACGATTTCATTGCTCTGGTAAATTCTCATGACAAAAACGGCAAAAGCGTCTGGATAGGCGTAAACAGCGCTGGTTTCGCCATTATGAATTCTGCTTCTTACAACCTTAACCTCGGCGATACCGTTAAACAAAGCGGACTGGAAGGCCATTTGATGAAAAAAGCCCTATCTACATGCGCCACTGTTCAAGATTTCGAAAATTTACTTAAATCTCTGCCCAAACCTACCCGTCTTGAAGCAAACTTCGGCGTTATCGACGCTAATGGCGGTGCTGCTTTATTCGAACTTGGAAACTATAAATACGTGAAATTTGACGCAAACGATCCTAAAGTCGCACCTTTCGGATACATTATTCGTGGAAATTACTCTTTTACAGGAAAATTCGGCCCTGAAAGTAGCGGTTATATCCGCTATAACACTGTTAACGAACTGTTTTACAACGCTGCTGCGACAAATTCTTTGAGTGCAAAATTCATTATCCAGGACGTAACCCGCGAATTATACAACTCCCTCACAAAAGACGATTTATACCAAAAATTTAAAAACATACCCGAAAATACCCCAACTTTTACATGGTTCCACGACTTTGTACCTCGCCACTTAAGCGCATCGTCTGTCGTTATTCAAGGCGTTAAAAAAGGCGAAAACCCTGCATTATCAACTATGTGGGCTGTGGTCGGTTTTCCGCTAACTTCAATCGTTGTCCCGCTTTGGGTCGCCGGTCAAAACGACCTCCCGACAATCGTCAAATACGACCCTGTATTTAACGATTCTCCTGTTTGCCACGCTGCGCTTTTACTCAAAAAACAGGTCTTTCCTATACGATGGGGTAAATACGCTTCTAAATACTACATCAACATAAATGCACTTATAAATGCCAATAACACCGGTATTGTACAAAAAATCAGACCCTACGAAAATAAAATCTTTGACAAAGCTAACAGCTTACTCTCCAGCTGGTACGAAAAACAAAAACCTGACAAACAACAAATCAAAAACTTTTACAACTGGATAGACAACTTTATCCGAACCATGTACAAAAAAGAATTCAACATTCAACTGTAAATCCTAAACCTTACAACAATGAAACCTACATTGCTTAAAATCTCTGCACTCCTTCTTATACTTTTCAGCCTGAGCTTCTGTGCAAAAAATCAAACTACATCAAAAAACAACGATAAAAAAATCATTGTTGCAGTATTCGATGGCAATGGCGCAAGTCCCATCTGCGTGTTAGAAACCATCGAAGCCCTAAAAATCGACCCACAAATAAAACCACGTACTATCTCTGCTGCCCAAATCATGAACGGCGCACTTGATTCTATTGACGTGCTAATTTTTCCCGGCGGCAGCGGCAGCAAAGAACTTAACAACCTGGGACAAATAGGCGCACAAAAAGTCAAAGACTTCCTTATCAACAAAGGCAAAGGTATCGTCGGAATCTGCGCCGGCGGGTATCTGCTTTCTACTACCCCCACATACCCAAGCCTAAGAATCATCAGCGCTAAAAACATCGACCGAAAACACTACTCACGTGGGCGCGGACTTATTCAGGTTAAACTCACAAACAACGGACTAAAAGTCTTTCCCGAACTCAAAGGACATAAATTCTTCGTACAATATTACGACGGCCCTATCTTAGCCGCTCTCGACAGCAATAACATCACTTACACTGATATTGCCCACTACGTCACTGACATTCACGCTAATCCCGGCACCCCTTCAGGCGTGACTCCTGGTAAAACTTTTATGCTGTTTCAAAAAGTCGGAAAAGGCAAAGTCTTTGTCTCTGGCGGCCATCCCGAAGCAACACAGGGCTACCGCTGGATGATTCCTCGAATGGCCCGCTATGTTTACGATGGCAAAATCATCACTTACGACAAACGCTGGTACAGATTTAACCTTTACGACTCGGCTTACTTATTTACACCTGACAAAATCAAATTGGAAAAACAACTTTTCTGGCAATTGTTCGATTCTTCTGCCGACAAACGCATTGCTGCCATAAAAACACTATACTATACGATGCACTCACGACCAGCTGTCCGCTGGTCAATTGGCCTTTTACGCGACTCCGTACCTAAGGTACGTCTCACTGCCGCGCAAATCCTTAAACATGCCGAATATTCCTGGGCTATACCTGACTTAAGACAAGCACTTAAAGACGAAACCGACCCCAAAGTCAAAAAAGCCATTGTCCAGGCGATAGAATTTCTGACTTACTAAAATCCTTGAAATTTCAACTTAAACCCATCACAAATATCTAAAAATCAACAAAATACATAGCAAAAATACCAAGCCCGCCAGCGGGTCAGCGATCCGCTGGCGGGCTTTTCGGCTTAAAACAACCTCCCTTAAAGTTAATACTTAATTATTTTACTATAAACCACATCTTTACCTCGCTCGACCCGCATTATAT
>WFZV01000271.1 GCA_015489395.1 Bacteroidales bacterium | reverse complement strand
ACTCTGTTGTTTTTGCTGATTTAATGTACAATAGCAGTTAATTTTTGAACGAAAATGAATTGATTAAGTAGTTTGCTTTTGTAAATTATTGATTATTAGTGTTATCGTTTTGTGCTTCCAGGTGATTTGCGTTGGTGGTCAGTTCTCTAAAAATTTCTTCGAGATTTTTCTTTTTTTGTTCAATGGTTAGCACAGTTAAATTCCTGCTGACAGCGAACTGAAAGATATTTTTTCGGATATCGTCAAGGCTGATTATCAGCCATTTGTTGTCTTTTATGTAATGTATTTCTTCTACACCAGGAATTGTCTCCAGATCTTTGCGTTTAACGTCGCGGTCGAATTCAATGAGGAATTTAAGCATGGAGTCTTCCACTCTATTTTCAATGGTTTCGGGTGTATCGTCTGCAATGATTTTGCCTTTGTTGATGATAATAATTCTATCGCAGATAGCTTCGACTTCTTGCATTATATGGGTTGAGAGTAGCACAGTTTTTTGTTGACCAAGTTGTTTAATCAAATTACGGATTTCAATAATCTGGTTTGGGTCTAAGCCAGATGTAGGTTCGTCTAAAATCAGTACGCTTGGGTTATGGAGAATTGCCTGTGCCAGTCCTACACGTTGTTTATAACCTTTCGACAGATGAGCGATTTTCTTTTTTCTTTCAGGTCCAAGTCCTGTGATTTTTATAACATGTTCGACCTGTTGTTTTTTATTTTTTAGTTTAAAAATACTTGCAACAAACATCAAAAAGTCTTCAACGTACATATCATAGTACAGCGGATTATTTTCGGGTAAGTATCCTATTTGCGACTGGATAATCTTTTTTTTCGTGCTGACAGGTAAGCCATTAACCAAAACTTCGCCTTTGCTGGGTTCCAGATAACCTGTGATTATTCGCATTAAAGTTGTTTTACCAGCGCCATTTGGTCCAATAAATCCAACGATTTGCCGGTCTGGGATATGGAAACTGACATTATCAAGGGCTTTTTGACGACCATAAAACTTTGTAACTTTGTTAACAGTTATTGACATTGGTAAAATTTTTGACTTAATTACAACAAAATTAATAACCTAATCAGTATTATGAAGCGCTTTGCAATTTTTTTAATTTTATTTATATGTGTGCTAAATTCTTATGGTCAAATCTATAAATTCGGGCGTAAAGTCCAGCCTGGATACGTGTTAGGCGTCAGGATAGCACCGAGCTGGAGCAGTGTAACGACTTTTTTCGAGGCTTATTATAATGGCTACAACCTTTCAGAAGTTTCGATTATAAACAAAAATGATTTGATTCTTAAAATGTTCGGACGGGAATATTCTCCTGCAAATCCTGAACACAAAAACCTTTTTGTCCAATACAAAATCAAAAATATTGGAGTCATCGATAGTTTGTGGAAATTGCGTTATGCTGTTTATCCTTTTAGACTGTTAAATTCGACAGATACCCTTGGATGGTCGAATAATGTTCAAAATCCTTTTATACCATCACCAAAACAGAACGAAATTCTTTACAATTTGGGCATGGATACGAATTTTTATGTAATTTTAGGCGATAATTTCCTTCATTTGCTTAGTCTTATGTGTGATCCAAACTGGGTTCGAAACTATAAAAACGCTAAATAACATGACGCTTAAACAAGCCCAACATCTGGTTGACCAATGGATAAAACAATATGGCGTAAGGTATTACAATGAGCTGACTAACATGGCTTTGCTCACTGAAGAAGTTGGCGAAGTTGCTCGCATCATGGCCAGGCTTTATGGCGAACAATCCGCAAAACCAGACGAAAATCTCGATCTGGCAGACGAACTTGCCGATGTTTTATTCGTACTCATTTGTATTGCCAATCAAACCGGTATTGACCTGACTGAGGCTTTTGAGAAAAATCTACAAAAAAAGACTAATCGCGATAAATTCCGCCATATCAACAACCCAAAATTAAAAAACTAAACAGTTAAACTCCGGGCAATGGGACAAATTTCTGAAAACATACTTATTACCAACGAAATAGACGCTCAGCTGCAAAAAATCTTCGAGCAAAAAGACTTTGACAAAATCTTTGTTTTGACCGACCAAAACGTTGCCCAGCATGTTTTACCGTTGATAGGCTCGTTAGCTGATTTTCCTGCTTTTATCATTACGCCCGGCGAACACAACAAAAATCTTAACACTGCAACAGAGGTCTGGCAATTTCTCACACAAAACAAGGCTTCACGAAAATCTTTGTTAATCAACTTAGGTGGCGGAGTAATCACTGACTTAGGCGGATTCGCCGCTTCGACCTATAAGCGCGGCATGGCTTTTATAAACATCCCAACTACACTTCTATCGCAGGTTGACGCTGCTATTGGCGGTAAAACTGGAGTTAACTTTCATAATTACAAAAACCTTGTCGGCACGTTTACACAACCTTTGTACGTACTTGTAAATCCGCTTTTTCTAAAAACATTGCCTTTTCAGCACTTCCGCGCTGGTTTCGCTGAGATGGTTAAACATGCTTTACTTTCAAGCCCTACAGATTGGCAACTAATAAAAAGCTTTGACCTTGAAAATATTGATTATGAGTTTCTTAAAACCTTGATTCATAATTCGATAAAGACCAAACTCCATTACGTTCAGCAAGACCCGTACGAGAAAAATCTACGAAAAGCTCTTAACTTTGGACATACAATCGCACATGCGCTCGAAACTTATTTTCTCGACCGCCAGATGCCTATTCTGCATGGCGAAGCAGTGGCTATTGGCTTAATTGCTGAGATTTACCTGTCGAATCAAAAATTTCTGTTCGATTTCAACAAAGTATTGGAAATTAGTGCATTTATCAGCAAAAACTTCCCATCTTACGATATTCCGTACCAGGATTACGAGCAAATTTTAAGCATTATGACGCACGACAAGAAGAACGCTTTTGGAAACGTGAATTTTACTTTGCTCAAGGATATTGGCGAGCCGCAAATAAACCAGGTTTGCAGCAAATCAAATATTATCGAATCACTTAATTTCTATCGTCAATTGTCTATGCGCTAAAGCCTGGGGTCATCGGCTTTGTGTATGACATAATGCGCAGAAAACCTGCTTTTTACTTTGAGTCGGAAAAATGTTTCAGATTTAGGCTTACCAGGTAGGATGAAAAGCATCTGGATAGTGTTCAATTACAAATTTGTGGTTTTTGTGCGAAACGAAAATAAAGTCAAATCGTACATCAAGGTCTAATTGTTTTGAACGTACGTAGAAATCAGCAGCTTTGACAAGTCTCTGGCGTTGGGCTTTTGACAATAATTTATCGAAAGGCACGAGGTTGTTTGTACGGGTTTTGACTTCGACGAATATCAGATTTTTTTCGTCCGTGGCAATGATATCGACTTCTACGCCGTAAATTCTGATGTTGCGTTCAAGAATTCTGTAGCCGTTAGCTGTCAGATAGTTAACAGCCTGTTGCTCGCCTTTTTTGCCGAGGTAATTGTGATAAGCCACGATTTATTTTTTGATAAAAATTTCAGTCTTATTGTCGTAGTTGATGAAGTACGTACCTTTTGGCAGGTCTGAAACATCCACTTCTTTACCGTAGCCTTTTTTCATCAAACGTCCGTAATAATCGTAAATTTCATAGTCGGTTTTGGCAGTGAAAATGATTTTATCGCTAACGCGTTTGCCATTACCAGGTTTGAATTTGATAGGAGGCTGGTTGCTTTTGTAAGTAACCACAGGCGAATAGCGCGGTTTGTTGGTATAATCGACTTGTTTTATTCTAAAACGGTTTAAACCAGAGTGAAAGTGTATATTAACCGAGTAAGTATGGATTCCGGGTGTGCCTTTACCTTTAACAGTAGCCACTTTAACCCATTTGTTCCATCGGTATTGTTCGACGATAAAAGGCAAAGAGCCTAATTCACCGGATGTTACCCAGATAAGTTTTTTGTTTTTAGGGTCTATTTTAATGCTTTCTAAGTTGAAAGTGGAACGTGGTTTAAGTACTTCAGGATTTAAAATTTTAGGTTTGCAGCCTTCATGGTGTTTAAGGACAATAGTAACAGGGTCGCCGATTTTTAGGTTAAAAACGCTCAAGTCTATTTCAAAAGCGCTTGAGTGAATTTCGTCGTGAGTTGGTTGGCCATTAACCAGCACTTGATAAACGCAAAATCCTACGCCCGTAGGAGAAAAAGGGTTCATTACATAAATATTGTCGCCTTGATATATGCCTTTTACAACTAAATCCTGGCTATATAATAGTTGTGCGAAAAAGATTGTTGTCAAAATTGCTAAAAATCTCATAGCCTTTAAAAATCTGTTTTTATTGGTTAACTTGTTCAAAGTTAATTAGAAGCGATACAAAAGTATTAAATTTTACATTAATGGACTATTTATTTTGATTAGAAGCGATTAATTGTTCTAATTTTTCAATTGCTTCATCCTGGCTTAAGTTTTTCATTATCAGTTTTTTGCCCTGGTATAGTGAAACCTGGTTTGGTCCTGTGCCGACATATCCGTAGTCAGCGTCAGCCATTTCGCCTAATCCATTGACTATACATCCCATTACTGCAATTTTTATGCCCTGTAAGTGTCCTAATCGTTCTTTTACCAAATTAGTTATTTTTTCTACATCAAAAGTTGCTCGTCCACAGCTGGGACATGCTATTATTTCAGCTTTAAAATAGCGGCTGCCAGCGGCTTGGAGTATGTTTAAACCTATTTCAGCAGTTTTATCAGGTTCGATTTGAGGAGCTTCCAGCCACAGGCCGTTTATTAATCCGTCGATAAAGAAGATTCCACTGTCAATAGATGCTTTTATCGCAATATCTTCTAAGTCTTGATCATCGTAATGTAATTTCAGAACCACAGGGGCAAAAATATTTTTGTCAATTAAATTTTTTATAAATAGTCTTACCTGTCCAACAATATTTGATGAGTCTGGTTCGAATACAATAACAACGTTGTCGTCTTTTGCTAATTTTTTAAGTAACTGTTTGTTTTTAAGGTCTTTATATCTGACGATTACAAAGCTTTCGTTCAGTTTAAGTTCTAAATAGTCTTTGACATTAACCAGAGGAATAGTTTGTTCGCTGAGCTTGCTTGAAATGAGCTTAATTTCGCTATTTTGATAGGATTCGGTTAATTCAAGGTTATTGGTCATAAGATAATCTGGTTTAACTATAGAGTCAAATTTTGTTAATTTATCAAATAAAGTAATAATTACTTTTGGCTGATTAAAATCCAGAGAGGTTTTCAATTTTCGTGGTTCATACCCAAACGGATTAAAGAAAGGTTTATCGATGGATTGAAGATGTGTCGAGAATTGCCGTGCTGTAGCATAGTTAACGATTTTACGGGCGACAGGTATTTCATTTTCAGGTGGTTCGGTCAGAGACACACGCACAGTGTCGCCAATGCCATCGATTAACAAGCCGCCGATTCCCACTGCTGATTTAATTCGTCCTTCAATGCCATTGCCAGCTTCTGTAACGCCAAGATGAAGAGGATAATCGTAGCCTTTGTCTAAAAATTCTGCCACCAGTAGGCGGTTAGCCCAGATATTAACTTTAGGGTTACTGGCTTTTAGGGATACAACGATATCGTGAAAATTATTTTGCCGTGCGATTTCCAGATATTCCAGAGTAGCCTGCACCATTCCTTGCGCATTTGCACCGTATTTTTGCAAAATTCTTTCAGAGAGCGAACCAATATTTGTTCCGATTCGGATTGCTTTTTTGTTTTTGGCTGCTTTGTTTATGATTGGTAAAAATACTTTCTTGATTTTCTCAAGTTCTGCTTTGTAAAGCTTATTATCGTATTGCACTCCTTTGGGTTTATCGACGAAGTTTCCGGGATTTATGCGGATTTTGTCTGCTACTTCCAGGGCTGCTTCAGCTACTTTGGGACTGAAATGTATGTCTGCAATTAAAGGTATGTCATACAGTACCCGTAAGCTACGGCGAATAGTGTCTAAAGCTGCAACATCTTTAAGCGTGGGTGTAGTAAAACGTACCAGGTCTGCACCTTGTTCGATGATTCTACTTGCCTGGGCTATAGTTGCAGGAATATCTTGAGTGTCTGTGTTGGTCATCGATTGAAGTCGGATGTAATTGTCACCTCCAATGTTGAAGTGATTTAGCTCGACAACCCTTGTTGAAAATCGTTTGTAATTAGCTAAATCTGTTGTAAAATTTTTAAGTGGCATTGAACAAAAGCTTTAAAGTTTTAAACAAATGTCTTAATTTAAACAAAAAATCTATTCTCAAATTTAAAAATTTTTTTCTAACTTGCCAGCATAAAGAGCAAATCCAGCGTCAATGGCAGACAGAGATATTCTAATTATTCCAATGACTGACGATTCTCCTGAAGTTCGTTTGGATGCTAAAAATTGGAAAATTACTATTAGCGGACCATCTTTTCCTGAAGACCCTGTAGAGTTTTATTCGCAAATATTGAAGTGGATTGACAGCAACCAGAAAAAATTTGATAAGATAACTGTGGAATTTGATTACTCTATCCTCAGCTCTTCGTCGAACAAAATGGTTTTTGAGCTTTTTATAAAATTCGAAGACTTAATTAGCAAAGGTAAGGAGGTAATTGTAAAATGGTATTATGACAAATTTGATGACGATATGCTGGACGAAGGTAAAGGCTTTAAAAATTCCATGAAAGTTCCAGTTGAGCTAATCGAAAAAGACGAATAGAATATGTTTGAGGCTGTTTTGAGAAAAATGAAAGTCCAGGACCAAAGGCCTGTTCATTATGTCCTTGAGTCTGGAGATGTTGCCATTGATGTAAATGATTTGCTGAACCACCAGATTACTTTTGAGCATACAGGCGATAAGTATTGCGTAAAGTGTGGAGCTAAGGTTAACAAGCTATATGGCGAGGGATTTTGTTATAAATGCTTTATCACAGCACCTGAAGCTGATGTTTGCATTATCCATCCTGAGAAGTGTCAGGCGCATCTGGGTATTTCCCGCGATATGGAATGGTCAAAGCAGAATTGTCTGATTGACCATTTTGTTTATTTAGCTGTGACAGACCATTTGAAAGTTGGCGTTACACGCCTAAACCAGGTGCCTAATCGCTGGATTGACCAGGGCGCTTTGAAAGTTATAAAGCTGGCCAGAACGCCTTATCGTCAGTTGGCAGGGCTTATTGAAGTTGATTTAAAGCAGTATTTTTCCGATAAAACTAACTGGAAAAGAATGCTTTTAACTACCGAACCGCCTGATATTGACCTGATTGAGCAAAAACGTAAGGCCGCTACGTTGCTTAAACCAGAATTTCGTCAATATCTGGAGCTTGACAATACAATTTACTCGTTTGAATATCCTGTGCTTTATCTGCCTGAAAAAATCACATCAGTTAATCTTGATAAAACACCTGGATTTTCCGGCAAATTGATAGGTATCAAAGGTCAGTACTTAATTTTCGATAATGGCCTGGTTATAAATATTCGTAAATTTTCTGGATATTTTGTCAAAATTTATACGTAAAACCGTATGTTTTTATAATTTTGCCATAATTGCATAAATTAAAACTTCATCCGATATGAAACGAAGCAGAAATATTCATCCTGTTTTTGAGCGAGTTGTTAAGCGTGAAGATAAAGAAAAATTGTTGAAGCAACATGCCAAAGTTATCTGGCTTACAGGACTTTCTGGAGCTGGTAAAACGACTCTTGGCGCTACTCTTGAACAAGAACTTTTTAAACGCGGCTTTCTTACGCAAATGCTCGATGGCGATAATATTAGAAGCGGTTTGAATAAAAACCTTGGCTTTGGTCTTGAGGACAGATTGGAAAATATAAGACGAATCGCAGAGATTTCTAAATTATTCCTTAATGCCGGTGTGATTACCATTAATTGCTTTATCACTCCAACTGAGGCTATGAGACAAATGGCAAGAGACATCGTTGGTGCGAACGATTATATTGAAATTTACGTAAATGCTCCATTAGAAGTTTGCGAACAACGTGATGTTAAAGGCCTTTACAAAAAAGCTCGTCAGGGATTGATTAAAAACTTTACAGGCATTGATTCTCCATTTGAGCCGCCTAAAAATCCGGATTTAGAAATTCGTACAGACCAGCTTACTGTAGAACAGAGTGTACAAAAAATTTTAGAATACGTTTTGCCCAAAATTACGATGAAAAACAAACCACTTTTTGAAAAACGATAATTTTTAATAAGTCCTGACCCTAAAAATTTTACGAACAATACATTTGTCAAAAGCTTGATAATTTTTCGAAAAGTACGACAGGCTGCCAGACGGCAGCCTGTCGCTTTATTAATGCTTTATATCGCGCAAGTCGAAATTCTTTCAGCTTATCCTGCTACTTTCTCTAACTTTTTGAGAATCGAAACAATAAACAAACCAGAAACTGCTGTAACTGTCACGAAAATTGCCCAAACTTGCCAGACTTCTAATTTTTCCCAGAAATACGAACCTACCTGTGTAAACAAATTCCCAATTGCGGTTGCGCCTAACCAGGCACCCTGCATTGAACCCTTGAGTTTGGGCGGAGCAACTTTAGATACAAATGAAATTCCCATAGGACTGAGGAACAGCTCTGCAATCGTAAGGGTTAAATAAGTCGAAATTAGCCAATATTCTGATACTCTGACAGGTGAACCGTGGTCGCCAATCACTTTGGGTGCTGGTAAATTTACCGATGGAATTATCAAAATCACATAAGCAAGCGAAGCCAAAAACATTCCAATAGCAATTTTTTTAGGCGTTGACGGCTCTTTGCCTCGTTTTGCAAGCCATTCGAAAAACCACACAACTACAGGAGTGAGAAAGACAATGAAAATAGGATTAAAGTGCAGGAATTTTTCTGGTTCAATACGCATTTTAGGTTCGAAAGTATTTACAAGCCGAAGCATTAACCATATTGATAGAACTGTGATTACTGCCCAAATTACCCTTGTAGTAACAGATGATTTTTTGCGTACAATGTAAATTATGCCGATTATTGCTGTGATTAGCAGTAAAAATGTCCGGATATCAAACAAGATGTATGTCCATTTTGAGACGAATTCCCTTGTATAGTCACGTGCGAAAAACGTGAGAGTAAGTCCGTTTTGATGGAATGCCATCCAGAAAAAAATCACAACTAAGAAGACAAGGCCAAGGGTAACCAGGCGTTCGCGTGTTTCTTCCGGAGAAAGTTCTTCGTCTGAAACTTTTTTATCTTTTTTGTAAAAATCGCCAGGTTTGAGCTGTTTGCTAAATGCCAGGTAAATCAGTAATGAAAAGACCATAGATACAGCTGCCACTCCAAAAGCGAGATGATAACCATGGGAAAATACGTCAATGTATTGCTGTGCGAAAGCAGTTAAATCAGTAACGTGGTGACCAGCAACTTTATCTGCTAACGACTGAAACAATGTCATATCGATTTTTTCGCCTTTTAACAGGTCATGCGCCATTTGCGGCAAATTAGCATCATAGCCCAGATGATGAATCTTTAACCACCAGTTTCTTACACCTGTGGCAGCACTTGGAGCAAAGAAAGCACCGATATTGATGCCCATGTAAAAAATGTTGAATGCGCGGTCTCTTAGATGTGCGTATTGTGGTGGATCATATAAATTTCCGACCAGAGCTTGCAGATTGCCTTTAAAAAGTCCATTACCAAAAGCTATTATACCGAGTGCAATAAGCGTCACCGTAAGTCCAAAACCTGGAATTGCCATTAAAGTATAGCCCAGGAACATGATAATAAGTCCAGCAAGGATAGTTGTCATCAGCCGCCGGGTAGCGTCAGCCAGGATACCGCCTACTAAAGCCAGGCCATAAATCGCAAAATAAAATGTACTGTAAATTGTGCCAGCATCTTTGGGCGATAAGCCATATTTGGCTTGTAAAAATAATACTAAAATGGCCATCATTGTGTAAAAGCCAAATCGTTCGCCCATGTTAGCAAAGAACGCTACTAATAACCCTTTTGGATGTTCTTTTAGCATAATTTTTATTTTTGTATTAAGTTTGATAATATTTTGTGTTAAAAATACACAGTTTTTCTAAATTAAAAAAATTGTAAAATGCGACTAAAAATCGGTTTTTCAACCTGTCCAAACGATACGTTTATTTTCGATGCTCTGGTACACCATAAAATCGATT
>WFZV01000270.1 GCA_015489395.1 Bacteroidales bacterium | reverse complement strand
ATTAGCATAAGCACTATAATAGCTACTTTTGAATTCAATTTGCGAATCGTAGAAATTAGATTCTCTATATTTATCCCCAAAGAATCTTGCAATGCCCGATCTATTACTATTAAATCATCGTCTTTTATTTGATATAAATTTATCAACTGCTCTATTCCCGAAGAAATTTTTACATTATCCTGCGGAATTAACTCATACAACTGATTCAAAAAATTTTTTGTGTATAAATTTGGCTTTGATATTACATAAACTTTCCTCATTTTTTATATTTTTTTATAAACTGACGGAGCAATACGTTTAACAGGAAAATCTAAATTTAAAATCGATTCTGAATGACCTAAAAATAATAATCCTCCAGGCTTCAAATACCTCAATAACTTATGCAAAACAATATCTTGAATTTCTAATGAAAAATAAATCAAAACATTACGAAAAAAGATTACATCCTGCTCCAATGGCACACTATAATACTCATTCATAAAATTTAATTTATAAAACGTTATTTTCTCCCTTAAAAACGTTTTAACTTGATAAAATAATTCTCCATCGCGCATAACAGTATCAAAATACTTATGTACATAAATCGGCGGAACAGTCTTTATTTGACGCTTTGAATAAATGCCTGACTTTGCCTTCCTTAAAACTTCAGTTGAAACATCTGTGCCTATTACACGAAAATCCTTCTTTTGCTCTAACAATACTATTGCCAACGAATATGCCTCTTCTCCACTGGCACATCCAGCACTCCATACATTCAAAGGTCTATGCTTATCCTTTACCCATTCTTTCAAAAAATCAAAATGCTGATTCTCTCGGAAAAACTCTGTTTTATTAGTAGTTAAAACGTTTGCAAGTTCTTCCAACTCTTTTTTGCCTTCTTCAGAAAATAAAAACCTAACATAATCACGAAAATACGTTATACCAAGAACTTTTAGCCGCTTATACAAACGATTCTCCACCATTACCTTCTTACTCTTAACCAACTTTATACCTATTGTCGCTTCAATATAATTCGCAATCCGTTCAAAATCCTGGTCAGATAACTTATTTTTTAAACTATACGACGAATTATGGTCAAACATAGACCTAAAATTTAACTTAATATAAAAATTTTCATGGTAATTTGCTTGTTTTTTTACGTTTTATAAAAATTTTGACTATAATCTAAAACCTTAAAATTCTTACATCAAGTAAACTTGCATACATTTGACAAATTACCAATAGCACCCTAATCTCAACTAATTCCTTTTTAACACAAACAAAATCAACATATTACAATAAGCAACGAAATAAAAGATTAAATCGTAAATCTAAAAAATTCAACTTACATTGCAATATTAACAATCTACGCATTAATCTAACGTTGTAAAAAACAAAACAAACTAATTAACACTCCATCTTCCAATTCCACAAACTTACTGAAACTCATAGCTAACCCTCATTAATTTCACGAGAAAAAACAACTTAAGCTATCTTCAAAAATGCAAACACTTTGCCACTTAAAAACGAACTTGCACTTTTCCACCAAAAAATAACTATAATCCCTTCTCACAAACTTACACGCATCTATTTGCTTTTCAACTCATTATATACACCACACATCTTAAGTATGAATCTTACTTCTCCACCCAAAAAATCATTGAATCTTCTTACAAACTTGCGCACCTCTATTTGCCCTTCAAGCCATACCACGTTTATCTACACCATCCATCTTAATTACGAATCTTACTTCTCCTACAAAAACCATGAATCTTATCTTACCCGTATACATCGCGTAAATATCAGCCGAAAACTGTCTCTATTCACATATCGCCTATAAAAAACGAGCGGCGGCTGCCCGATGGGCAGCCGCCGCTCGTATCGCAACAATTTCGGTTTTTATTTTATTCCTGTGCTTCCTGATTTTCGTCTTGCTGTTCTTGCTCGTTATTTTCTGGAGTTTCTGCTGAATCTTGCTGCTCGTTTTGCTCTTGTACTTGTTCTTCTTGTTCGACTTGACTTTGCTCTGTTTCCTGAACCTCTGTTTGTTGCTCAGTAGCTTGTTCCTGGACTTGTTGCTCCTGTACTTGCTGAGCAGCAGACTTTTTACGTCCGCCACGACGTACACGACGCTTTTTCTCGCCTGCAACAGCAGAAGGATTCTGAGTATATTCAGGATTATAGTCAACCAATTCGATAAGAGCCATTTCAGCTCCGTCACCTTTACGGAACCCAAGCTTTAAAACACGTGTATAACCGCCAGGTCTATCTTCTGCTTTTTTTGCCACCTCACGGAAAAGCTCTGTTACAGCGTATTTATTTCTCAAATAGCGAAAAGCTATACGGCGGTTGTGAGTAGTGTCCTCTTTGGCACGAGTGATAAGCGGTTCGATATACTGACGTAAAGCCTTTGCTTTAGCAACTGTAGTTTTTATCCTTTTATTCATGATAAGTGCCACTGCCAGATTTGAGAGCAGTGCCTCGCGATGTTCTGCTTTACGTCCTAATTTATTTACTTTTCTTCTGTGTCTCATTGTTTGGTATTTAAAAGTTGTTTAAAACTAAAAGAATTAAGATTCATTTTCTTCGTCAAGCTTGTATTTAGAAACGTCCATACCAAAATCTAAGTTATGCTTCTCTAACAATTCTTCGATTTCTGCCAGCGACTTTTTACCAAAATTTCTGAATTTAAGCAAATCTTCCTTTTGATACTGAACCAAATCGCCCAATGTATTAACACCTGCAGCTTTAAGGCAGTTCAAAGCGCGAACTGAGAGGTCTAAGTCGACCAGGCGCTTCTTTAATATTTGACGCATGTGTAAGATTTCTTCGTCTAATTCTTCTTCCTGGTCGTGTTCTTCCTCTTCCAGAGTAATTTTCTCATCAGAAAATAGCATCAAATGCTGAATAAGAATTTTTGCTGCCTCCTTTAAAGCCTCTTTAGGATGAATAGAACCATCGGTTTTTATCTCAATATTAAGCTTTTCGTAATCAGTTTTTTGCCCGACACGATAGTCTTCTACGCTATATTTAACCTGCCTTATTGGAGTAAAAATCGAATCAATTGCTATTGTTCCAAAAGGCATGGAATCAACTTCGTTCTCCTCTGCAGGGACATAACCGCGCCCTTTCTCTATTTCAATTGTCATCTCCAGACGTACCGATGGATCAAGATGTGCAATTACAAGGTCTTTGTTTAAAACCTCGTAAATTCTAAGGTATTGGTCTAAATCTCCTGCTTTAAATTCTTCCTGATTGGTGATAACAATATCGATTTTTTCGTAATTCTCGTCAGTATCTAATTTTTTCTTAAATCTGACCTGCTTGAGATTAAGGACAATGTCGGTAACATCTTCCATAACACCCGGTATAGCTGTAAATTCATGCTCAACACCTTCGATTTTAATACGAGTAATGGCATAACCTTCCAAGGACGAGAGTAAAACTCGTCTTATAGCATTACCTATAGTATGACCGTAACCGGGTTCAAGCGGTCTAAATTCAAATTTGCCGAAAAAGTCATCGGCTTCTATCATTACGACCTTATCTGGTCTTTGAAAATCTAAAAGAGCCATAAACTCTGTAAAATTTTTAATTTTTAAACATATAAAGACTGCCCAAAACAAAGGGCAGCCAAATATTATTACTTAGAATACAACTCAACAATAAGCAATTCTTGAATATGTTCTGGTATCTCTTCACGAGTAGGACGATACAAAAACTTACCAGCCATTAAATTCTCATCCCATTCAAGCCATGGATATTTTCTGCGATTATTTTTAACTGAATTCTGGATAACTTCCAGAGTCTTTGATTTTTCACGAACTGCAATTATATCTCCAGGCTTAACAATGTACGAAGGAATATTGACCAGGCGACCGTTAACCAAAATATGCTTATGACTAACAAGCTGACGTGCAGCTGGACGAGTCGGAGCAATTCCCAGACGATAAACCACGTTATCCAGACGAGACTCTAATAACTGCAGCAAATTCTCACCTGTTTTACCCTTCATACGCTGAGCTTCCTTAAAAAATCTACGGAACTGACGTTCTAAAACACCATAAATGTATTTAGCTTTCTGTTTTTCGTTGAGCTGCATACCATAGACTGATACCTTACGACGTTTGCGCATGCGGCCGTGCTGTCCTGGTGGATATTTACGACGTTCAAAATACTTATCAGGACCATAAATCGGTTCGCCGAAACGTCTTGCTATTTTTGTTTTTGGACCGGTATATCTTGCCATATTCTAAAATTTTTAAAGGTTAAACACGACGACGCTTTGGTGGACGACAACCATTATGTGGAATAGGAGTTACATCGATAATTTCAGTAATTTCGATACCTGCCGAAGCTATTGCACGAATAGCAGCTTCACGTCCATTACCTGGACCTTTTACGTAAACTTTTACTTTACGCAATCCAAGTGCATAAGCTTCTTTCGCACAATCTGTTGCTGCAACTTGCGCAGCATAAGGTGTATTTTTCTTTGACCCTTTGAAGCCCATTTTTCCTGCTGAAGACCAACTGATAGTTTGTCCCTGGGTATTGGTCATTGTGATGATTATATTGTTGAAAGATGAATGAATATGGGCCTCACCAATTGGTTCAACGACGACCTTCTTTTTCCTTTTGGACTGTTTAACTTTCTTTGCCATAGGATTAATAAAGTTTTAATTATTTACTTTTTACCTGGAGCTTTTTTCTTGTTAGCAACGGTCTTTCTTTTTCCTTTACGTGTACGGGCATTAGTACGCGTACGTTGTCCACGAACAGGCAATCCGATGCGGTGACGTATGCCGCGATAACAACCAATTTCAATTAATCGCTTGATATTGAGCTGAACCTTGGTTCGTAGTGTACCTTCTACTTCGTAATCCTGAATTACACGACGAATATTTGCTATGTGTTCGTCTGTCCATTCACTAACTTTAAGCATCGGATCAACACCTGCTTTCTCTAAAATCTCGTAAGCCCGCGAACGGCCTACTCCGTAAATATAAGTAAGAGCTACAAAACCTCTTTTATTTTTTGGTAATTCTACACCTGCAATACGTGCCATAATGTTAAGAATTTGATTAAGTTAAAGTTTTAAAACTTCAAGCGAGTTGCAAAGTTAAACTTAATTTTCAGAAAAACAAAGTTTAATTCTTAAAAATTACTTACCTTGGCGCTGTTTATAGCGCGGATTCTTTTTGTTAATAATGTAAACACGCCCCTTACGACGGACAATTTTGTCCTCTGGATGACGTTTTTTAACTGATACTCGAACTTTCATTTTATTTAGATTTTTTAAGTTTTACAAACGACGAACAATTCGCCCGTTGTTTAAATCATAAGGGCTTAATTCGACCCTAACTCTATCGCCAGGGAGAATACGAATAAAGTTCATACGCATCTTACCGGACAAATGTGCTATAATCTCATGCCCCATTTCAAGTTTTACCCTAAAACGTCCATTTGCTAAAGCTTCAAGCACTTCGCCATCTTGTACTATGTGTTTTGTTTTTGCCATATTAATTTATTTTATGGTGAAGAAATATTTGGATTTTCATTAATTGCCTGATAAATATACTTAAAAGTTGACAAAATTTCAGGTCCTTTTTTAGTTATTGCGATCGAATGTTCATAATGCGCAGCTGGTTTTCCGTCAACTGTACGCACAGTCCAACCATCTTTTTCGATATAAATCTTGTGCGAACCCATTGTTATCATTGGCTCAATGGCAATTGTCATACCTGCCTTTAATCGCTTTCCCTGGCCTCTCCTTCCGTAATTCGGTATAGCAGGGTCTTCGTGTAAATAACGGCCTACGCCATGACCTGTCATTTCCCTTACGACCGAAAAACCAAACTGTGTAACATAATGCTCAATAGCATAACCTATATCACCCACGCGGTTGCCCGGTTTTGCCTGTTCAATGCCTTTGTACAGAGCCTCTTTCGTCCGCTTCATCAATTCCCAGACTTGCGGCGAAACTTCACCTACAGCATACGAAAAAGCACTGTCCGAATGATACCCTTCAAGTATAATTCCGCAATCTATCGAAACTAAATCGCCTTCTTTGATAACATAATCGCCCGGTATACCATGTATAACCACATCATTTACAGAAATACAGAGGGTATTTGGATACCCTCTGTAATTTAAGAACGAAGGCTTACCGCCATGGTCCATAATAAATTCATAAGCCAATTTGTCCAGTTCGATAGTCTTTATACCTGGTTTTAAATGCTTTGCAAGTTCCCCATGTAATTTACCCAAAAGTAAATTACTATTTCGAATTAGCTCAATTTCGTCGTCAGACTTAATCAGTATCATGTTCTTAAATTTTAGAAAGCAGCACCATAACCATAACGTTTAACCGAGCTACCTTTTATAATACCGTCGTAATGTCTCATTTTCATGTGAGCATCAATCTGTTGCAAAGTATCGAGAATTACACCAACCAAAATCAACAACGAAGTTCCACCATAAAAGGTTGCAAATGCACGGTTAACCCCAAGTTTTGTTGCAAAAGCAGGTAAAATAGCGATTATAGCAAGAAATATAGAACCTGGCAATGTGATTTTAGACATAATCGAATCAATATACTCTACAGTTTGCTTTCCGGGTTTTACACCTGGAATAAACCCTCCATTACGTCTTAAATCTTCTGCTATCTGCTGAGGATTAATAATAACTGCAGTATAGAAATATGTGAAAATAATTACCAGGATCGCAAAAGTAAAGTTATACCAAAAACCTGTAAAATCGCTAAATGCAGCAGCTATACCACTAAGCGCCTGTGATTTAAATCCAGTAAACATTATCGGGAAAAACATCAAAGCTTGTGCGAAAATAATCGGCATAACACCAGCAGCATTGACCTTCAATGGAATATACTGCCTAACTCCACCATAAATTCTATTACCAACTACACGTTTTGCATACTGAACTGGCACTTTTCTGACGCCTTGAATAAGTAAAATCGAGAAAATAAATACCAGATACAAAATAACCAACTCAACGACAAACATAACCAATCCTCCGCCGTTTGCCTCCAGACGGGCAGCGAATTCATAAGAAAATGCTGCCGGAAGACGGGCAATAATACCAATCATAATTAGCAATGAAATACCATTGCCTATTCCATTTTCTGTGATACGTTCGCCAAGCCACATAACGAAAATAGTACCTGCAGTTAAAAGAATAATCGAACTAATCCAGAACAGACGAGGATTCATTACTATAGCCTGACCTACTGTATTGTGCAAATTAACAATGTAAGCTGGTGCCTGAAATAGCAACACTGCAATAGTCAGCAAACGGGTAATCTGATTTAGCTTTCTTCTACCGCTTTCATCCTGTTGTAATTTCTGGAAATACGGTATAGCCAAACCCAGCAACTGAACTACAATCGACGCAGAGATATAAGGCATAATTCCCAGAGCAAAAATAGAAGCATTAGCAAAAGCACCTCCCGAAAACATATTCAACAAAGCCATTATACCGCCTTGCGTTTGCTTAGCCAGACCTTGCAACTGCATAGGGTCTATTCCGGGCAAAACCACATGCGCGCCAAAACGATAAACTGTTATAAAACCTAATGTTATAAGGATTTTTTGACGTAAATCCTCGATTTTAAAAATTGTCTTTATTGTTTCGATAAGTTGTTTCATCTTTCCAGAAATTACCTATTTGTTAAATGATAATTGCTTTGCCATTGAGCGCTTCGATAGCCTCTTTGGCAGACTTTGAAAATGCGTGAGCTTTTACTTCTAACTTTGTCTTAAGCTCACCGCGACCTAAAATTTTAACCTTATCGTTTTTAGAAATTATACCAGCTTGACGTAAAACTTCCAGATCGATCACTTCAACGCCTAATTTATCAGCTACTTGCTGCAAAATATCCAGATTTACAGGACGATATTCAACACGTTTTTTGTTCGAGAAGCCAAATTTAGGTACTCGACGGATATAAGGCATCTGTCCTCCTTCAAAACCAACTTTTTGGCTATAACCTGAACGAGATTTATGACCTTTATGGCCGCGAGTTGATGTTCCGCCTCTACGAGAGCCTTCGCCACGGCCTAATCTTTTATCACGATGTTTTGAACCTTTTGCAGGTTTTAATCTGCTTAAATCCATTTGACCAAAATTTTTAATTTTCAACTTTTTCAACCTTTACTAAATGCTTAACTTTTTCAATCATCCCCATGATTTGCGGGGTAGCATTGTGAGTAACACTATCATTTAAGTGCTTAAGGCCTAAAGCCTTAACTGTCAATTTCTGTTTTTTAGGCTTATCGATAATACTGCGGACTAATGTAATTTTTACTTTTTCCATAGCTTTAAAAATTAACCGTTAAAAACACGATGAAGAGGAATACCACGCTGTTCTGCAACAGTATAGGCATCTCTCAATTCAGTAAGAGCCTTAATAGTAGCCTTAACAACATTGTGGGGATTGGACGAACCTTTAGATTTAGCTAAAACATCCTGAACCCCAGCACTTTCTAAAACAGCACGCATTACTCCACCAGCTTTTACACCTGTACCAGGGGCAGCTGGTTTAATGAGAACGCGAGCAGCACCGTATTTAGCTTCCTGTTCGTGCGGTATAGTTCCCTTGATAATAGGAACTTTCACTAAATTCTTCTTAGCTTTTTCAACAGCTTTAGCAATAGCAGCTGTAACTTCCTTGGCTTTACCAAGCCCGTAACCTACAATACCATTACCATCACCAACTACAACTAATGCAGAAAAGCTAATAGTACGCCCACCTTTTGTAACCTTTGTGACTCTTTTGATAGAAACCAAACGATCCTTGAGTTGCAGGTCACTTATATGATTAATTCTTTTTGTTGCCATAAGCTAAAGATTTAATTTAAAACTTTAAACCACCTTCGCGAGCGCCATCGGCAAGAGCCTTAACCCTGCCGTGGTATTTATATCCATTACGGTCAAAAACAACCTGTGTTATATTAGCCTCTAAGGCCTTTTGAGCAAGCAATTTGCCGACCAAGTAAGCCTGTTCTGACTTAGTCTTATCCTTGAGTTGGTCAGCTATTTCCTTTGAACGAGTCGAAGCAGCAACAAGTGTCCGCCCTGCTTCATCATCGATAATTTGAGCGTAAATATGCTTATTACTTCTAAAAACTGACACACGAGGACGCTCTGGTGTCCCGTGAATCTTTTTTCTTATACGGCGTTTTACTTTAAGCCTTCTTTGTATTTTATATGCAAGAGCCATTGTTTACAAATTTTAAATTTTAACATTAAGCAGCACCAGTCTTACCTTGTTTTCTACGAATTTCTTCGCCAACAAAACGAACACCTTTACCTTTATATGGTTCAGGAGGTCTAAATGAACGAATTTTCGCTGCTACCTGACCAAGCAATTGTTTATCATGCGAAAATAAAGTAATAATTGGATTAGAACGACGTTCTTGTTTGACCTCGACCTTGATTTCAGGAGCAAGCTCCATTAAAATATTGTGAGAAAAACCTAAGTTCAAATCAAGATATTGTCCTTCTGCAGACGCCTTATAACCAACACCTACAAGTTCCAACTGAACTGTAAAACCTTTAGAAACACCTTCGACCATGTTATTAATTAAAGCACGGTAAAGTCCATGCATTGATTTATGGTGTTTCTGATCAGTAGGGCGTTTGACACGAATAACTTTGTTCTCTTTATCAATCTCAACTGTAATGTCAGGATGTACCTTTTGAGTAAGTGTTCCATATTTACCTTTGACTGTAACTACATTATGCTCATCGACTGATACTTCAACGCCCTCTGGTATTGTTATTGGTAATTTCCCTATTCGTGACATAGTCTAAAATTTTACAGGTTTAATAAACATAACAAATTACTTCACCACCGATACCTAAAGCACGAGCCTCTTTATCAGTCATTACACCTTTAGAAGTCGATAAAATAGCAATGCCTAAGCCATTGAGAACCCTTGGCAAATTGTCTTTATCGACATATTTACGGTGACCGGGCTTACTGATACGTTTAATGCCCTTAATAGCAGGGGTTTTATTAATAGGATGATACTTCAAAGCTATAATAATCTTCCCCTGCGGCCCACTATCATCAAATTTGTAACTAAGAATATAACCTTTGTCAAACAAAATTTTGGTTATTTCCTTCTTTAAATTAGAAGCAGGAATCTCCACGATTCTATGACCTGCCTTTATCGCATTGCGAATACGTGTCAGGTAGTCAGCAATTGGATCTGAATACATAACTTTCTGATTTTAAAAATTTTACCAACTTGCCTTTTTAACTCCAGGGATTAATCCCTGTGAAGCCAAACGGCGGAATTCAATACGATTAATACCGAACATACGTATATAACCGCGCGGACGGCCGCTTATGCGGCATCGGTTACGAATACGCACAGGTGAAGCATTTTTGGGCAAACGCTGAAGTAAAAACATTGCTTCAATATCCCCCTGCTTTACACGAGCTTTAAGCTCCATACGTTTTTGAGCATATTTTGCTGCTAAACGGCGACGCTTACGGTCGCGAGCTTTCATTGATTCCTTTGCCATAACAAAGATAGTTTTAATTGTTACTTTTTAAAAGGCATACCAAAAGCTTCTAACAAAGCATAGCCTTCTTCGTCTGTTTTTGCCGTGGTCACTATGGTAATGTTCATACCCCAAATCTTATAAACATTCTCCAGGTCGATTTCCGGGAAAATAATCTGTTCGTCAACACCCATTGTGTAATTACCACGGCCATCCATTTTATTCGGCAGTCCGTTAAAGTCTTTTATTCGAGGAATTGCTGCCGAAATAAGACGTTCTAAAAATTCATACATACGGTCGCCTCGCAAAGTTACCCTTGCACCAATTTCGCGACCGCGACGCAGCTTGAAATTGTGAATATCTTTCTTTGCCTTCGTGGGGACAGCTTTCTGACCTGCAATAGCTGTCAATTCATCGATAGCCACTTCAAGTAAACGCTTGTCTTGAAGTGCTTTCCCCAACCCTGCATTTATAACGATTTTTTCCAAACGTGGTACCTGCATAACAGACTTATATCCAAAACGCTTCATTAATGCAGGTACGATCTCATCGTAATACTTACGCTTATAGTTGGGAATATACTTTTGTTGTTGTTTTTCTTTAGCAGCCATCACTTAATTTCTACTTTATTTGGTGATTTTTTAGAATAACGAACAAGCTTACCTGTCTGTGGGTCGCGACGGCGACCAACGCGTGTTGGCTTACCTGTTTCCGGGCAAATAGGAAGCACATTTGAAATATGAATAGGTGCTTCCTGCTGAACAATATTACTCTCTTGGTCTTGTGTAGTCGGCTTTTTATGCTTATAAACGATATTGACTTTTTCGACTATCACCTTGTTCTGCTTGGGCAAAACTTTTAGCACACGACCGCGCTTGCCTTTGTCTTCTCCGGCGATTACTTCAACAATGTCGCCTTTTTTAATGTGAAATTTTCGTGGCATAGCCTTAACGATTTAAATTTAGAGTACCTCTGGTGCTAAGGAAACGATTTTCATATAACCCTTAGCTCTAAGTTCACGAGGAATAGGCCCGAAAATACGGGTACCTTTCAACTCGCCTGCTTTACTAACGAGAACGACGGCATTATCGTCAAAACGAATGTACGAGCCGTCGGGACGACGTATTTCTTTTTTAGTGCGAACGACAACAGCGTGATAAATTTCTCCCTTTTTAACGTTTGACTTAGGGAGATAATCACGAACACTGACCACAATACGGTCACCTATAGTGGCGTAATTTTTACCAGTGCCACCAAGTATGCCAATACAACGCACTTTTTTTGCGCCGCTGTTGTCGGCAACGTTTAACATTGTTTCTCTCTGTATCATGGTTACTTAGCTCTTTCAATTATTTCAACTAAACGCCAACGTTTATGCCTGCTAAGAGGCCGGGTTTCCATAATTCGTACGGTGTCGCCTACATGGGCTTCATTCTTTTCGTCGTGAGCCATGTATTTTTTGTGTCGTGTAATGAATTTCCCGTATTTAGGGTGTTTCATTCTACGAGTAACTAAAACAGTAATAGTTTTATCGTTTTTATCGCTCACGACGACACCGACGCGGACTTTACGTCTTGTAGTTCTGACGTTTTGTTTTACTTCCTTGTTTTCCATAACTTAGAAAAATTACTTTTTAACTTTTTTATTCTTCTTTCTGCGTGGCTTACGAAGCTGCGGGTTTTCAGCAAGTTGACGCTGACGCAGCTCGGTAAGCAAACGAGCTATAAGACGCCTGGTATTACGAATTTCCTGGGTATTTTCAAGCTGCGAAATAGCATGAGATAGTCTCAACTGCGCCAATCGCTGCTTTTCGTCTTTTATTTTAGCATAAAGCTCTTCAGTTGTGAGCTCGCGTATTTCACTAATTTTCATTGTTCGCTGATTTTAAATTTTTTATTCCTGATAATCCCTACGAACTATGAACTTAGTTCTAACCGGTAATTTTTGAGCGCCGAGGCGTAAAGCCTCTTGTGCAACTTCGCGAGTAACACCCTCGACTTCAAACAAAACACGTCCAGGTGTAACACGTGCGACGTAATGATCGATATCACCCTTACCTTTACCCATACGTACTTCAGCAGGTTTCTTAGTTACAGGCTTATCAGGGAAAATTCGAATCCAAACCTTACCCTGACGTTTCATATAACGTGTAATAGCCTGACGGGCAGCCTCAATCTGACGGGCAGTTATCCATTTAGTATCCAGAGACTTAATACCAAAAGAACCAAAAGCAAGCTGGCTTCCTCGCCAAGAAAGTCCTTTCATCCTGCCCTTTTGCTGCTTACGGTATTTTAATTTTTTAGGCTGTAACATAACTTCTCAATTTAATAGTTAAAGTCAAAAAATTTAACGTTTAACACGACGTCTACCGCGGCCTGAACGAGTAGGTTTAGCAGAAGGTTTGCCTTTACGTGTTTCGACCTGTGGTAAAAGACTACGTCTGCCGTAAACTTCTTTTTTGAATATCCAGACTTTAACGCCCAAACGTCCCTGCTTAGTATGGGCTTCGGTTAAAGCATAATCAATATCTGCACGGAATGTATGCAAAGGAATACGTCCCTCTTTGTATTCTTCGCTACGTGCCATTTCTGCACCGTTGAGACGTCCAGAAACACGAACTTTAATGCCCTTTGCACCCATTCGCATAGTATTGGCTATAGCTGTCTTTACTGCACGGCGATAAGCTATACGGTTCTCGATTTGACGTGCAATATTATTTGCCACAATAATAGCGTCAAGCTCAGGACGTTTTACTTCAGAAATATTAATCTGTACTTCTTTGCCCTTTGTTATTTTCTTTAATTCTTCGCGTAATTTGTCAACTTCTTTTCCGCCCTTACCAATGATCATACCGGGACGTGCAGTATTAATCGTAACAGTAATGAGCTTGTTAGTACGATCGATAAAAATACGAGAAATATCTGCCTTAGCCAGACGTACACGAAGATATTTACGAATTTCTTCGTCTTCGATCAAATTATCGGCATAACTTTTATTGGCAAACCAATTTGAATCCCAGCCGCGGATAAAACCGAGCCTATTTGCAATAGGATTAACTTTTTGTCCCATTATTCTTCGATATTTTTAGAGTCTAAAATTATAGTAACGTGACTAAAACGACGACGAATAGGAAACGCTCTACCTTGAGCGCGCGGACGAATACGTTTGAGCATTCCTGCTCCATCGACGTAAATTTCTTTTACGTAAAGATTTGCATCTTCGATTCTTTCTCCCTCGTTTTTCTGCTCCCAATTGTTCATAGCTGACAACAGCAGCTTACGAATAGGTTCAGCAGCAGCTTTTTTGGTAAATTGCAAAGTATCCAGAGCCTGCTGAACGTCCATTCCACGAATCAAATCAGCGACAAGCCGCATCTTACGAGGAGACATTCTATATCTGCGCAATGTAGCGTAATACGTATTTTTGCGCTTTTCTTTAAGCTTTTCAGCGTATGTTCTTTTTCTTTTACCCATCGTGATTCAATTTAGTAATTAACTAAAAATCAAGTTAAAACTTATTTTTTCTTTTTCTTCTTATCAGCATGACCACGGAATGTACGGGTCATCGAAAATTCACCAAGTCTGTGTCCAACCATATCCTCAGTAATATACACAGGGATAAATTTCATCCCATTGTAAACAGCGATTGTATGACCAACGAAATCCGGAATAATCATAGAGGCACGGGCCCATGTTTTTACAACTTCTTTCTTACCGGATTCGTTGAGCTTCTGAATTTTACGATAAAGTTTATAATCGACATATGGTCCTTTTTTCAGTGAACGAGCCATGGTTATATAGATTTAATTTGCGTTATTTTTTCTTACTCTTCTTCTTACGACGTTCAAGAATAAGTTTAGTAGAAGGCTTTTTCTTATTTCTGGTCTTTTTACCCTTTGCGTAAAGACCTTTACGAGAACGTGGGTGACCACCAGAAGCTTTACCTTCGCCACCACCCATTGGGTGATCGATTGGGTTCATAGCAACACCGCGAACACGTGGGCGACGGCCACGCCAGCGGTTACGACCAGCTTTACCAACTTTCTCAAGAAAATGCTCAGGATTAGATACCTGACCAATAGTAGCTTTGCAGCTGGTCAAAACTTTTCTAATTTCTCCCGAAGGCATTTTCAAAATAGCATACTTACCTTCGCGAGCGACCAATTGTGCGTAAGTTCCCGCACTACGGGCTATCATACCACCTTTACCGGGATAAAGCTCAATATTATGGATAATTGTACCCAGAGGTATTTCGTCCAGGTACAGGGTATTGCCGATTTCTGGAGCAACACCACGACCGGAGATAATTTCCTGTCCGACTTTCAAACCTTTCGGTGCCAAAATATAACGCTTTTCACCGTCTTTGTAAACAACCAAAGCAATTCGTGCGCTACGGTTTGGATCGTACTCTATAGATTTGACTACTGCAGGGATACCTTCTTTATCGCGCTTAAAATCAATAATTCTATAACGGCGTTTGTGTCCACCTCCGATATAACGAGCTGTCATTCGACCGTAATTATTGCGGCCTCCTGTCTTGCGCAAACCAACGGTCAATGACTTTTCCGGTGTGGTTTTAGTTATATCCTCAAATGTAATTGCAACTCTATGTCGTTGTCCCGGTGTAACTGGTTTTAATTTTTTGATTCCCATTGCTAATTAAAATTAAATTTGACTAAAGAAATCTATTGAATCACCCTCTGCTAAAGTAACAATAGCTTTTTTGAAATTATTTTTACGGCCATAAATAATACCAGACTTGGTATATTTACGTGTAACTTTGCCACGGTAATTCATTGTGTTCACATCGACGACGCGAACACCGTAGAATTGCTCAACAGCCTGCTTAATTTGCAGTTTATTAGCCTTTGGATTAACTACAAAGGCGTATTTGTTGAGCTTTTCACCCTGCTGCGTCATTTTTTCCGAAACAATCGGGCGTATGAGTATATCGTGAATATCCATTGCCATAAGATTTTAAAAATTAATCATATTTTTCGTTGATATACTTAATAGAACTTTCGGTAAATACAAGATGCTTATAACGTAAAATGCTGTAAGTGTTTAACTTATTAACTTCAATAACGTCAGTTTCTTTCAGATTTCGGGCAGACAAATATACGTTATTATCTTTAGATTGTAAAATAAAAAGTGATTTTCTTTCAGGAATATTAAGATTTTTTCTGATTTCAACCATCTGCTTAGTTTTCGGCTTATCGAAAGTAAAATCTTCGACAACGATAATTTCTCCATCACGCATCTTGTATGTAAGAGCAGATTTACGAGCCAAAAGTTTGAGTTTACGGTTCAACTTTTGACGGTAAGAACGTGGACGTGGTCCAAAAACTCGTCCACCACCACGCAGCAATGGACTTTTTATATCACCTCTACGGGCGCGTCCTGTACCTTTCTGACGGTAAAGCTTGCGAGTACTACCAGCTACTTCGCTTCTTTCTTTTGCTTTGTGGGTACCCTGACGTTGATTGGCTAAATAAGCCTTAACATCAAGGTAAATAGCATGGTCATTAGGTTTTTCCAGATTAAAAATAGAGTCTTTAAGCTCTATTGTTTTGCCCGTATCCTGTCCGTTTATATTTAAAACTTTTACTTCCATCTGTCTATTACTTTTCAATTATTACATAACCACCTTTGGGACCAGGAACAGCCCCTTTGATAATTAGTAAATTGTGTTCTGGTATAATTTTAACTATCTGTAAGTTAAGAATCTTCACGCGTTTATTACCAGTACGTCCAGCCATGCGTGTACCTTTGAATACGCGTGAAGGATCAGAAGAAGCACCTATAGAACCGGGGTGACGCGCACGGTTATGCTGACCGTGTGTGCGCATTCCTACTCCGGCAAATCCGTGACGTTTGACGACGCCTTGAAAACCTTTTCCTTTCGACCATCCAACTACGTCAACCCATCTGTCGTCTTTGAAAATATCAACTGTAAGAACATCACCTAATTTTATGTCATCGTACTTGCCTCTGAATTCTACAATTTTACGTTTTGGTGTTGTTCCGGCTTTCTTGAAATGTCCTAACATTGGACGGGTTGTATTCTTTTCCTTTTTGTCGTCAAATGCCAATTGAATAGCATCGTATCCGTCCTTTTCCTTTGTCTTTACCTGGGTAACGACGCACGGACCTGCCTGTAATACTGTTACAGCGACTTGTTTTCCATTTTCGTCGAAAACAGAAGTCATGCCTATCTTTTTCCCTATTAATCCTGGCATTTTTCCTGATTTTTAAAATTAACGTTTACAAAACTTTTACTTGAACTTCAACTCCTGAAGGGAGTTCTAATTTCATAAGAGCGTTAAGAGTCTTTTGAGAGACATTATAAATGTCAATCAGACGCTTGTGTGTACTGAGCTGAAATTGCTCACGTGATTCCTTGTTTACGAATGTCGAACGATTAACTGTAAAAATGCGACGATGCGTAGGCAAAGGTATTGGTCCCTTTACCGTTGCATTGGTCGCTTTCACTGTGTTGATAATCTTTCTGGCAGAGCTATCTACCAGACTGTGATCGTAAGACATTAATTTTATTCTAATCCTCTGTGTAGCCATAAAGCTGAGAATTTTTTATAAAGTTTAAAATAGTTTTCCAGTTAGTTTAAGTACCAATTGGTCTTGCATTTCGCGTGGCACTGGCTCGTAATGCGAAAACTCCAGATTTGCACTACCGCGGCCAGCTGTCATGCTTCTCAAAGCATTTACGTAACCAAAAGCTTCAGCCAAAGGTATTTGTGCTTTAATTACTTTTAAACCAGCTTTGTCGTCCATGCCCAAAATCACTGCTCGACGGCGGTTCAAATCATTTTGTACTGTTCCAACGTATTCTTCTGGAACGTAAACTTCTAATTTCATAATTGGCTCCAGCAAAATCGGGTCTGCTTGCTTAGCTGCCTGTTGCAATGCGTCTTTAGCTGCTATTTCAAAAGCCAATTCGTCTGAATCGACCGGATGCGCTGAGCCGTCTAATAATTGAACTTTCAAATTAAGCAGTTTATATCCAGCCAAAGGACCGGTGTTCATGCCAAGTTTCAAGCCTTTTTCTATCGCAGGGATAAATTCTTTTGGTATAACTCCACCTTTTGTTAAATCTTCGAAAATCAAGCCTTTAGCATTATTATCGACTGGTTCAAGGCGTATAGTTAAATCTGCGAATTTACCTTTGCCTCCAGTTTGCTTTTTGAGAACGTAATGATATTCAACATGTTTAGTAATTGCTTCTTTGTAAGTAACCTGCGGTTCGCCGGTATTTGCACGCACATTAAATTCGTCTTTGAGGCGATGGACAAGTACTTCCAGATGTAGCTCGCCCATGCCATGCAATAAAGTCTGTCCTGTTTCTTCGTTTTGCACAACCTGAAGCGTTGGGTCTTCGTCCTGCAAACGCTGTAAAGCCTGCTGTAATTTCGGGCTATCTGCCTGTGTTTTTGGCTCAATAGCAATGGCAACAACAGGTTCAGGAAAATCGATATTTTCCAGTACAATAGGATGTTTTACGTCTGAAAGAGTATCACCTGTTTTAATATCACGGAAACCTACAATTGTACAAATATCACCTGCACTAATCTGGTCAATAGGGGTCTGCTTATTAGCGTGCATGCGGTAAAGATTCATTATTCGCTCCTTCTTGCCAGTACGGCTATTGTAAACAGCTGTGCCGGTCTTAAGCGTACCACTGTAAACGCGCATATAAGCCAAATTTCCCACGTAAGAATTCGAAGCTATTTTAAATACAAGCCCAGCAAAAGGAGCATCCGGGTCAGCAGGACGTTTTTCTTCTTTTTTTGTAAACGGATTGATTCCGACAACAGGTGGCAAATCAGCAGGGCTTGGCAAATATCTAATAACTGCGTCCAGAAGAGGCTGGATTCCTTTGTTTTTTAAGGCAGAACCACAAAGTACAGGGACTGCTGTATTTTCCAGTGTGACTTTACGTATAACCTTGTGAATATCGTCTGTAGTAAAAGACTCATCGAAAAATTTTTCCATAAACTGTTCATCCAGTTCTGCTAATTTTTCCAGCATTTTCTCGCGCTGCTGCTCTGCTTCTTCTTTAAGTTCACCGGGAATTTGGTCATAATAGAATTTAGCGCCTAAACTTTCGTCGTCCCAATAAATAGCTTTCATCTCAATCAGGTCCACAACGCCTTTGAAATCGTCTTCGTGGCCGATTGGGATTTGTAAAGGAATAGGGTTAGCGCCTAATTTGTCTGTAATTTCGTCAACAACTCCGTAAAAATCAGCGCCAACGCGGTCTAATTTATTAACAAATGCAATTCGCGGGACATTATATTTATTAGCCTGGCGCCAAACTGTTTCAGACTGTGGTTCGACTCCACCTACACCGCAGAAAACAGCAATAACACCGTCAAGGACTCGAAGTGAACGTTCGACCTCGACGGTGAAATCTACGTGACCAGGAGTGTCAATAATGTTAATCTGGTATCTTTTCTGGTCTAAGTCCCAATAAACAGTAGTAGCAGCAGAAGTGATTGTAATACCTCTTTCGCGTTCTTCTTTCATCCAATCCATAGTAGCTGACCCCTCATGGACTTCGCCCATTTTGTGGATCAGCCCTGTGTAATACAAGATTCGCTCTGTTGTAGTAGTTTTACCAGCGTCAATATGCGCAGCTATCCCTATATTTCGTATGTATGTCAAATTATCAATCATAGTGGTCCGCCACTAGAGGATTGATAATTAACCGAAGTTAATTACAATCCAGTTTTTAACGGTTAAAATTTAAAATGAGCAAAAGCTTTATTAGCTTCAGCCATGCGGTGAATATCTTCCTTACGTTTGTATGCGCCACCTTCTTTGCGATATGCAGCGATAATTTCGTCAGCTAAGCGTTGTGCCATAGGTTTTCCATGGCGTTTGCGGGCAAACATAATAATGTGCTTAATCCCCAGGAATCTCTTACGCTCAGGGCGTACTTCAACAGGAACCTGAAATGTAGCACCACCAATACGACGGCTTTTTACTTCAACCTCAGGAGTAACGTTAGCCATAGCTTCTTTCCAGATGTCAATTGCTGTCTTACCGGTTTCTTCGATTTCCTTTTTCATTCTTTGCTCAACAATATCAATAGCTTCATAAAAGATTTTAAAAGCAACAGTTTTTTTACCGTCTTTCATCAATTGGTTAACGAACTTGGTTACTAAAGGATCGTTATATTTTGGATCAGGTGGCACCTCACGTTTTTTAGGCTTTCCTCTTCTCATAATTTATTTTGTTTAAATTTATTTTTTAGGTCTTTTAGTTCCGTATTTAGAACGCTGTTGACGGCGTCCTTCGACTCCGTCAGCATCAAGAGTTCCACGAATAATATGGTAACGAACACCCGGTAAGTCTTTAACACGACCACCACGAACCAAAACAATTGAGTGTTCTTGCAAGTTATGCCCTTCGCCTGGAATATAAGCTGTAACTTCAATACCATTTGTCAGGCGAACACGGGCTACTTTACGCATAGCAGAATTCGGCTTCTTAGGCGTAGTGGTGTAAACACGTACACATACGCCGCGCTTCTGCGGATTCCCTTGAAGAGCTGGTGATTTGCTCTTCTTTACCTTTTGTTTACGCCCTTTGCGTATTAATTGCTTTATCGTTGGCATACAAAGAAAAATTTTACTTTGTTTCTGATTTTCAATATCAAGTTTTCAAGCGTTTCGGATTGCAAAGATAGAATTTATTTTCTTTTTTTCACAAATCATTTAGCAAAAAAAATTCTTAAAAAACTTATAT
>WFZV01000269.1 GCA_015489395.1 Bacteroidales bacterium | reverse complement strand
CAGCAAACAACCGCACAAATGAAAGAGCATCAACTGGCATGGTACTTTGCAAATTAACCGAAGCCACAATGTTGTGATTGTTTATCAAATATGGTTCGAAATACGTATTCAGCACAAATCCGCCGTAACCTCCACGTAATAAGCTATTTGTCCAGAAATTAGCATTTTCGAACCTGTACGGGAAACCGCCAGTCATAGTAAAATCAGTCGTAGGGCTGATGGCAGTTAAGGGTGTCTGCCAACCTACGAAAAACCGCGTTTGTAAATAAGTTTTCAGCGAAGTATAATAAAGCGGTATGTATTTGACTTCAAGCCCTGCGTAATTGACATCGCCCAGGTAAGTATAAACCTGTGCTTTCAAAGGATGATAAAAGCTCCTTTTGTACATCTGAAAGCCCAGGTAAATCATGCGTCGCACATTTGAACCGTCGCTAAAGTAAAATCCCAGATAATCAGGCGAATGCAGGTAATAACCGCCGATTTCGAGGGTTTTCCAGAATTTGTCCGAAGCAGTTCGGTTAAACAGGTCTAAGCTCAGTTTTACGTAAGCCCGATGTAAAATGTTATTATGCAGCATTTGAAAATTATCGCCATAAATATTCAGGCTAATGGCAGGTCTGCCGTTGGTTGTTGGAAGTTTGTAATTAATGTAAACGAGCTGGTGGAATTTATTTCTATGAAACGAATAAAAGTTGAACACAGCAAAATTGAGTTTATGTAAAGGCAGGGTAAAGTTATGAACGCCGAGGCCTAATTGCCATTTGTCGATTTCGTCCCAATTCACCATTGGCATGAAAGCCAAGTAATAATGCGAATAATCAAAAATTTTCGGCATTAAAAATCTGAATTTCAGCGGGAATTTTCCCGTATAATAGTTGTTATATGGATACCAGTCCAGCGTTATTCCGTCAGGGTCAACCTGTGTTTTCGTCACGTTATCGAAAACAGCTTTTTTCTCGTTGGGTTTAAGGAACACCCATTTTTTCTGGCTTTGGTTGCTAATAATCATTGGACTCTGGTACTGACCAGTGTTTTTTGTGTAAATTTTATTTTTCGATTTAAAAACTTTGTAATCCTGCAATTTATTTGTAGCTATCACATCGTCGAAAAACCAGTCCACTGGCTTATTTGCCATTGAAGTGAAAACATTGCGAAGGTCTTGCGGGTAAGGATGTTTAAATTTCCATTTTTCGAAAAATGTCTGCATAATATGATCAAATTGCTCGGTACCCAGATAATTTTCCAGGTATCGGAACGACTTAGCTGTTTTTTCGTAAACAATCAGCCCGTAACTGAGTTTGCTGTAATCAGTTGACTTCAAGTTTAAAGGTTGATTAAAATTGTACATTGTTGCAACGGAAAACAGACCCTGGAAGATTTGTGAAGGCGGAATGCCTTTTAACCTGTCCTTGAAGTAGGTATTGTGATGCAACCGGGCATAACGATGATCGTAATATGAATTAATGCCTTCGTCCATAAATGGATAACGTCGCTCGTTAAATCCCAGAATTCCGTAAAACCAGTTATGTCCAACTTCATGGACAACGACCTGCTCAAGATTGGTTTTAGAGCTAATGACTGTAATTGTAGGATATTCCATGCCGCCGCCTGAAGTTAAAGGTCCCTGCACAGCAGAAGCTACTTTGTAAGGATAATCTCCAACCCACAGCGAGTAATAGTAAATCGCAGAATCGATGTACTGTGGCACATCTTCCCATTCGCCTGAAGTGTAGAAATATGCGTAAGTTTTGACAATTCGTCCACTGTGAGGTAGTTTGATTGTACTTTGACGTACACGGTATTGGTCGCTCAGGAAAATGGCAAAGTCGTGAATGCTGTCCTGATAAAAATGCAAAGTTTTCCAGGGTTTGCCTGTTGGGTATTTAACCTGATAACCGGGTAAATCCGAGAGTTGTTTTCGCCAATTTTCTTCGACTGTATCGAGCAAATTGCCTGTTGCTGCAACTACATATTGACTTGGCACAGTGATTTTTACGTCAAAACTTCCAAATTCTGAATAAAATTCGCCCTGGTCTAAATATGGGAAAGCATGCCAACCGTATTTGTCGTAAACCGCAGGTTTAGGGTACCATTGCGAAATAGCTATGGCTTTGTCGTTGTAACCCATTCGCGACGAGACCTTAGGTATTTTTACGTAAAATGGTGTTGTTATGGTGATTTTTTCGCCTGGTGCCAGTGGTTTTGGCAAGTATAAAACAGCTATGTCCTTGTATTTTTTGTAAAACTGCCATTTAATTTTCTGTCCATTAACGCGAAAATCTAAAGAATCGATAAATCCACGGTAAACAGGATTAAACTGAACGTATGCCTTGCCATTTTTAGCTTGCTGACGGGCCAAAGCAGAATTTTTCGTATATCCATTTGGCCAGAGATGAAAATACAAAAATCGCAAAGTATCTGGCGAATTGTTTTTATAAACAATTGTCTCGTAAGCAGTTAAATACTTAAGCTGAGGATGGATTGTAACATTGATTTTGTAATCAACTCGTTGTTGAAAATATGGCTTATTATTTTGTGCAAAAAGCACAGGCAAAAGCCCAAACAAAATTAGAAATATTAAACTTAATCGCTTCATTGTCTTAATTTTTTGATCATTTGAACATTCTCAAAGCTAAGAATTTTTTAAAGATTTTTGATAAAAATTTTTATGTAAAGAAAATATCTCTTTTTTAAACATTTTACTTACTTTTATAACAAAATTATTTACATTATTTTCGAAAAAATTTATTTCGCAACAAAATTATGGCAACCTTTTTGCTCTATTTTCTAAAGAAAGCAATCAATTCGTAGATGGAAGAACATCTTGTTGCTAACATAAATGCGTTTTTAGCCACTACATCAAGCGACGCAATAAAATTTTTCAACGAACTCATTGGAGTTTTGTACCATGCTCAAATAAGCTATCGATTTATCCCTGAAAATGAATCAATTGAACGATTTAAGCATAAAACTAACGAACTTTTAAATTTAACAAACTGCTCAATCCACATTATTGGAGACAAATACGAACCTGTGGAAGCCCTTGGCATGTCCAAACCTGAATTTCAATACTATCAAGCTCTAAAGCACCTGAAAAACAACAACGAATACAGAATATTTATCTGGCGTCCAGCGCATTACAAAGATTTACCCAAAGACAAAAAACAACGAGAATTCATTTTTAACATTCTAAACAATATCAACGAAAACATAATTTATTCGACACACCAATCGCCTATAATGCTTGTTGAGGACATCAGGTCAATTATGGTTTCGCAAATACCTGCTAAATTTGACGTTAAAGAGACAGAAATTTATCTGATTTTCAATGAAATAGACGAACAACCAGCTTTGACTATCAAAGATTTGCTTTCTGATGTTGCAAGTGTGGAAACCACCAGCATTTCACTTAGCTCTGACATTGATTACGATAATTTTATTGTCCAGCAAATTAAAAAGTCTGTACTGCCTGTCATTTACTTTAAAAAAGCGACTACATGGGCAAATTATTTCATAAAAGAAATCTGGCGTAAAACAGGCGGACTATCTTCGAAAAAAACTTTTTTGCTAATTGGAGACGAATCTAATCCAGAAAACAAAAATATAAACTTTTCAGCTCCAAATGTACAGAAAATCATCACCTCAGAGGAACTTATACCTTTAGAAATCAAAGTGGCGTTGGATAACATTAAAAACAAGGTACAAGTATGAATCAGGCTATCATTCCATATCCAGGACTTAGACCATTTACCGAGGAAGAAGCTATCTTCTTTAAAGGACGCGATACGCATATAAAGCAGATTATTACGCAGTTACAGGCAAAAAAAATCGTCATTGTCACTGGTGCCTCTGGAGCCGGGAAGTCTTCATTGATTTTCGCTGGTGTAGTACCGAATGCGCGTGCAGGATTTTTTAAAGCAACATTCAATAGCTGGAAAATTGTTAGTTTTCGTCCAGAACGCTCGCCTTTGCATAACCTTTCAGTTAACTTAGCCAGGCAACTCAACTTAGATTACGAAGAGGTTTTTAATGAACTAAAATTTGGTTTTTCTGCGCTTGTCAATGTTTACAAAAATAGTGACTTTTACTTTGAGCTTTCGCAAATCCAGGATCCAGATAAACTCAAAGAGCTTAAGTCAAAAGGCGCAAATCTGCTGATTATTGCAGACCAATTCGAAGAATTTTTCACAAATCCTGAAAATTTTGCCCACGGCCGTCCTTCAATCGACGCATACACAACAGTTAATTTATTACTTGAGACAGCCACAATAGCGCTGCAGCAGAACTTGCCCATTTTTATCATTTTTACAATGCGTTCTGATTACATAAGCGATTGTGTGGCATTCAAAGGCCTTCCTGAATACATAGGATTTAGCCAATTTTTTGTGCCTCGTCTGAAACGAAACGAGCTTCAGCAAGCCATCGAAGAACCAGCCATGCTGGCAGGTGGCTCAGTTTCCAAGCGACTTTCAGAAGTTTTAATCAACCAAATTCGCGACAGTTCTGACCCGTTGCCTATTTTACAACATACTTTACATCAACTCTGGTTAACAGCGAATTACGGACAGGAACAATTAGATTTAATCCATCTATCAAAAAACGCCGGTTTGCATGTGTCATATCTGAACGAGACAGATAAACAAATCTTTTTAGCATGGTTCGAAAAACTGCCAGATAACGAAAAAAAATACTTTGAAAATCCTTCTCTTTCTAATGTTCTTAATTACCATGCAAATAAGCTGTACGACAACGCATATCTTTACTTTTTAGAAAATGTACCATGGGTAAAAGACAAAACTAAAATTACCAGGCAAGATACTCAGCTAATTATCAAAAAAACATTTTTAGGCCTGACTCGCATTGACCAGGGACGAGCTGTAAGAAATCGTATTACTTTAAAAGAAATTACAAACCTCATTAACCAACCACACATCACTTACGAAGTTGTAAATGGTGTGATAAACATTTTCCGAGAGCCAGGAAGCACGTTCATCCATCCTTTTATTGACCCTGACCAACCCGAATCTTACTATATCCCAGCCGACACAGTTTTAGATATTACTCACGAAGCTTTAATCCGTAACTGGCGTTTGCTGCAAAAATGGGAACACGAAGAAGAAGAAAACGTTAACGACTTCCTGGAATTTAAAGTACAACTAAAACGCTGGCTGGAAAACAACAAACGAAAAGAATATCTTTTGCCGCTTGGTACCTTAACATATTTCGAACAGTGGTATGAGCGCTGTAAGCCAAATAAATACTGGATTGCAAAATACGATAATTCTAATTTACCATACGAAGAAAAACTCAAAGCTGCTGAAAAATTAGAACAAAACATAAAACTTTATTTACAAAAAAGCCGCAACTACATCATTGCCCAGGAAAAAAAGCGAAAAGCAATTCGAACAGTTTTTGCTATTCTCTCACTGATAATCATACTCATCTTAATCGGCTTCTCATCCTGGGCTTTGCACGAAAAACGTAATGCTGAAATACAACGTCAATTAGCCGAAAAAAAGAAAAACGAAGCTATAGCAGCTAATCGCAAAGCCGAACAAGAACGGCAACGCGCTGAAATGGAAAAAAAACGTGCAGAACTGGCAGCGCAAAAAGCTCTTTTAGAAAAACGAAAAGCTGACAGCGCTAAAAATATTGCCCTTAAAATGATGAAAATAGCTGAAGAACAACGAATTATTGCACAACAGCAAGCTTTACGCGCACTACGAGAAAAACAAAAAGCCGATAGCCTCAGAAAAATCGCGGAATTACAAAAAATTAAAGCCATTAAAGCCAGCAAAGAAGCTCAACGCCTTACCCTGCTGTCACTGGCTCAATCCCTATCTTTTAAAGCTACTCAAAAATACGACGACCCGCAGGTTAATCTACTTTTAGCATATTACGCTTACTTGCTCAACAAAAGAAACGGCGGATATAAATACGATGCTGCTATTTACCGCGGTCTGCTCTCTGCATACTCCCTGGCTAAAAATATTAGTCCCTTGAAATTGGACGACAAAACTGTTATGGACTTCTACATGCCTGATTTACTTACTGTTCTATTCCAAAACATCTCCGGCAAAATCTTTACTTATGATCTGTTCGAAAATCAAAAAAAGCTAATACACTTCCGTCGAAAATACCAGCTAAAAACCAATGTTTCAAAATCACTATTTCTCAACGACACATTACTCATCGCCGTTGACGTTTACGGAAATTGGTACCTGATAAACCTGAACTCTCGAACTTCAACAGTTTTCAATTATGCTCCAGCACCTTCTGATGCCTTGATTTTTGAAAATTATTTACTAACCGCCAGCAATAAAACCCTTACACTCTGGAGAATTTCTAACATGACGATAAAAAAAGTCAAAAACTTTACATTCAGACAACGCGTTATCAAAATCCTGGTTGACAAAAACGTACAAATATTTTACGTTGTTACACGATACGGAACTATTTACAAATTAGACCTCGACAACGAAAAATTAACCAAAATTTACAAAGGCCATAACAGAAAATTGAACAACATGGCAACAACGGCTGATCTTTCTCCTGACGGGACTACTATTGCTATGGGACATGCCAACGGGCTTATTACTCTTATTGATATCGAAAATCAAAAAATCATAGACAAACTCTCTGTAGTCAACTCAATGGTTAAATTGACAAAATTCGATTTCTCTGGCGAAAAACTGATTACGGTTTGTCCTGATAATACCATAAACATCTTCATTCTCAAGAAATTCCACGAAAAGCCAATTACAATATCTCTGGGTAATGAAAAAATCAACCAATTGCGCATTTTACCTGATAAAATTTTCGTACTTTACAAAAAGAATTCATTAATAAGCTTTTATCTCGATCCAGACGACTACGCAAGCAGAATTAAACCATTGATTAAACGCAATTTTACGCAGAAAGAATGGCAACAATTTTTCGGAAATACTATTGCTAAATTTGACATTGTTAAGTAAAAAACATAAAACTTATGAAAAAACTAATTTTCATATTACTCATAACTGTACTGGGAATCTCAGTCACATTTTCACAGTCGAAAACAAAATGCCAAAACTTTATCAACAACGTTGAAAAACTTTACAACCAGGGCAATTACCTGGCAATCGTTACGAATTTCGATTCTGTGCAGCATTGTAAATATTCCAGGCAGCAAAAACAGCTGATTTACAAATATTTAATCCCATCATACAGAAATCTGGGATTTGACTCATTGGCTGATGTTTATTCACGAAAATACCTGCTACTTAATCCGTTTTACAAATACTCGCCCGATGATCCGCTTGAGCTGCAAAACCTGACTTTTAAATACAATATTTTTCCCAAATTCTCAGTAGGTTACATGGGCGGCGTCAACAATGTAATGATTGATAAAATCAAAGTTTACCAGCTGCTGGACTCAATTGATTACGATACCAGATACAGCTCGAGAAGTAGCATTTTGAGCCTTTTATTCGGTGAAATTAATTGGTCAAAGCAGTTTTCCACGGGCATTTCTATGGGTGTATTGTATTATAATTATCGACGGAGTTTGTATGCTTATCGTGTTATTCAAATAAATTACATTGAGCGAGGAGCAGAATATTTTGCCAGTTCGTATGCTAAATTTAAGCTTTATTTTTTCAGGCCTAAAAACTTCGCAACTTACTTACGTTCAGGTGTTTATGTAAGCTTTACGCCCAGATTTAGTGGCGAGTTAAATTATCATTTATTCGATACGATTTACCACAATTTGCAGCTGCCTTATGTGACTGAAATTTACTTTAATTTGCCTGATTACACACGAAATCAGCTAAGATACGGTGTTGAAATTGACTGGGGCTGGCAATTGAACTTGCAGCGGTTCACGCTATTCTTAGAGCTTGGTTACCAGCACGATTTAATTCCATACGCCACACCCAATGGCATTTACGTACCGCAACTTATGCACAATTTTTATTACGTCTCAGATTTGTTTTACCTGTCAAAATTTATGATTCGTACAGGATTCTCGTTTAACTTTAATTACAAAGTCTCAAAAAAACATAAAAAGCTATGAAAAAGCACTTAATATTTCTCTTTGTTATTAGCATGGCGCTTTTTGCATGCCGCGATAAATATCAATTCGCCAATTTTAACGAGCAATACGAAAAAATTTTCACTTCCGGGCTATTTACGCCACTGGCAAAATTTGACTCTGTCGGTTTTGGTCTTGCGTTAAAAAACGATTCAACTATATGTCTGGCTCGTGTCTCCAACCATGGGTCATTTAAAATTATTCGAAATCTTACTTATCTGTTTGAAAATAACTGGCAATTAGATGCTTTGACAAGATTAAAGTTTTATTGGTCAGGCGATTTTTTAGTAATTTTCGAACAAAACCAGGATTCAGTTCACAACTGGAGAATTATCGCTTTAGACACGCTTGGCTATGTTCATATTGTTTTTTACAATGATAATTTTTTGGTGGATACTCTGAATTATCCTAGCTTTCTTGTAGCTAATGTCAACCAAAATGGAATTAACGTGATTTTCAAAGCCAGCGATCATTCTGGCTATTACATCGTTGTGCAACAATATGATTTTGCTGGTAACTTTGTTCAGGCTCGTGTTGTACCATGGTTGTTAAAAAACAACATTAAAGCAGCATTTAACTTAGATGGTAACATTGCCTTTATCTCGACAAATTACATTACTGATTCTACGTATTTCGGTTATCTAAATTTAAATTCGTACTCTGTCAATTATTTTTCTATAAAAAACCAGTACTTATTCGTTGATAACTTTCCATTCGACCAGAATAAAGCTTTTGTTTATCTCAAGGACGTTGATAATAATCATTACGTCTTTGCTGTTGACTTTAAAAACAAGCATTTATATTGGTCTTATCCGGCCAAGGTGTTTCCAATTATACCTACGACAGGCTTTATTGACCAAAATCGCAGTATTTTATTTGGTGTCGTAAAAAGACGAGCCACTGGTGTTAATTCACAAAATATTAGAAATTTGAATTTTCTCTATAGCTTTTACAGTATTGATAACCAGACAATTGACACTGTTTGGGTTAAAATTTCGAATCAAACTCTCGTCCCGATAGATTATCTAAAAATCAATGATACGCTTTATACTTTATTTGCTTTTGGCAGAACTTTCAAATATTTTCCAGCGACTTTTGTAAAAAAATTCACTACTTTTGGTAAAATTTATTAGACAACATGACAACTTTAATGATTTTGAAAATACTAATCGCAATTCTGACAGTTTTATTGCTGTTTATTGCGGTTAAATGCTTAAAAATCAGAGCAAAATTCGAAAGAAAATTTGAACAAAAACTTAAACCCTATTTAATCCAGATTAACGATTTACAAGCAGAAATTAAACGATTAAATTTTTTAATCGAACAATACAAAAATCAAAACAAAAAAAGCCTTGAGCCTTTAGATTTGACAAAAGCCAATATCGACATCAACGAATTAATTGCTGAAAAACAACGACTTGAGCAAGAAAAGCAAAGTCTAAAAGAAAAAACCAAAAAACTGTGGGAACAGAGCCTTGCTATTCACCGCGAAAAAGACCGCATCGACGCAATGCGACGAGAAATTGAAAAACGTCACAAGGAAGTTACCGATAGCATAAACTACGCAAGCCGCATTCAAACTGCTTTACTCCCTGGCGAACAGGAATTTGCTAAAATTTTCAAAGAATACTTTATCCTCTGGAAGCCACGTGAAATCGTTTCCGGCGACTTTTACTGGCTAAACCGTTTTAAAAATCGAATATTTTTAGTGGCTGCCGACTGCACAGGTCATGGCGTACCCGGAGCATTCATGAGCCTTCTGGGTATTTCGTTTCTTAATGAAATTATCAACTCAAACCCTTATCTGCAGGCAAATGAAATATTAGAAATACTCAGACAAAAAGTAATAAATTCACTGGGCGAAACCGAAGACACCAAACGACCTAAAGACGGTATGGACATGGCGCTAATCATTATCGATGCAAACAAAAACACATTACAATACTCCGGAGCAAACAATCCTGCCTATATCGTCAGAAATCAGGATATTATCGAGCTAAAACCCGTTCGTGCGCCCATTGGCTATTACCTGGTCGAGAAAAAATTTAAAAACATAGACTTAGAACTTCAGCCAAACGATGTAATATACTTATTTTCAGATGGTTATTTCGATCAATTCGGCGGCCCTGACGGAAAGACCAAATTTACTCGAAAACGCTTTAAACAATTACTTATTGAAATGAACAAACGCCAACTTCCTCTTGAGGACCAGAAATTAGTGCTATGGGAAGTACTGAAAGAATGGAAAAAAGATACTCGTCAAATCGACGACATACTTGTTATTGGCGTAAAATGGACTTAACGCTTAAATTTATTCTAATTTCTGAATTAAAGCTCGCCGTCTATCACTGCGTCCCCATATTATGCCCCAAAAAATTCCACTTATCACGCCTGATAAATGGCTCTCCCACGAAATCCATGGCTGCGATGGAATAACACCCCATAAAAATCCACCGTAAACCGCTGCTACCAAAATAGTTACAATTATCGACACCAGAGAACGACGAAAAATACCATAAGCCAACAAAAATCCTATCAACGCAAAAATAACTCCACTCGAACCAATATGCGAAGAATTGCCGCGAGCAAACAGCCACACCCCAATTCCTGTTGTGATTGACAACACCCACCAAATCCAGATTCCGCCTCGGGGTTTAAGCAACGCCAGAATCAGGCTCAACACAAACAAAGGAATAGTATTATAAGCGATGTGCTGAAGGTTTGCATGTATAAAAGGCGCAAAAATTATCCCCCACAAACCCTGAGTCTGCCTTGGAATGATGCCAAAACGCGCAAAATTTAAATGAAAAAGCTCCTGCACACCAAAAATCAACCAGATCAACACTATTAGATAAAAACTGGCTGCTAATGAAATATTTTTTCTACGCGTTTTTTGCTCTAAATCGTTATTAATCATACACTTGTTTTAGTTTTATTATGCCAAATTTAATCAAATTTATCTTTAAAACAATACGATCGCTGCTAATCTCGCGCCATGCCTTGTACATCTGCTTTGTCCAGAGTATATCGTCGATTATTATTAAAACAGGTGCCTTATCAAAGCTTTCTATCTGGTAAAAATATCGCAAAGTTGCTGAATATGTATGATTTCCGTCAATAAAAAATACTGTAGGTTGATGTTGTTTTATGATTTTGGTTAAAACCTGGTCAAATTTTTCGTTTAAAAATTCAATATTCGTCAAATTAAGTTTTCGGGCAAACCGTCTGGCAAAAGTACATAAAATTTTATCACCTTCGACAGTAATAATTTTCGATTTTGGATTGCAAACAGCTAAATACATGGCATTTAAGCCTAAATTCGTTCCTAATTCGACAATAACATCATTTTTTGACAATTTCGTTATAAAAGCAATAACCAAACTTTCTAAAGCACTTGAACTACTGTGTTTTACTACATCTGATATTTTTGTATAACTAAAATAAAACTTCGATCCTGCGCCAAAATCCGTCAATCTCCAACGAAACTCGCTATTTTTCAGTCGTTTTCTTATATTTTCGATTAACGAAATTTTCTTTGCAAAATCGATTAATTTTGATAATTTTAACACAACTTTATAATTTTCTGAATTTCAACAACAAAGATTAAACTTTTAATTTTCAAATGATTAAACTTTTAAAAAACATATTTTTCAAAAACTTCGTACTCACGGCTGTACTTTCAGGTCTTGTTATAT
>WFZV01000268.1 GCA_015489395.1 Bacteroidales bacterium | reverse complement strand
TAGTTGATAGAATCGCTAATCGCTTTAGTTCCAGGACTTTCTGTTCTTTAATTTGTTTAAATAATTGTTTTACAGACCTGAACAATTCCGTCATGCTCACGCTATCGGCCTGCTTTAAGTTATCGACCATTGAATAAAGCCCGATTTTCAATTGCGGTGAATAAATATGCAAAGGTGGACTGGCAAGCTCAAAACTATCTGTTTCATAAGCATGATTCAAAGTTGCAATGAGAAAATTCAAAAATGTTTTGTCTTTTATTTCTGACATCTTTTTCATGATTAAATTGGCTTAAAAACATGGCCTATAAACAATATGGCATTGGTTGAATTGTCTTTTACAAAGAAAATAAATGGACGATTGATAAACAGAATTTTGTTCAAATTACTTTCTTTCTGAAAATCAATAAAGCGTTTGAATCTCAACTCGCCTTCAGCCTCTATTTTAAACTTCACTGCATGATAAACCTGATCGAGCCAAACTACTTTTTTGACCATTTTTGTCAAATTGGCTCCCCGTCTGAAAAGCGATGGTAAATGATTTTGCAATGAATCTTTTAACGAAAAAAATGAATTTATTTCAAGTATTGGTAAAAATATACGCATTCGCTGCAAAACAAGGCCTTTGGCTAACAAACTATAATCGTCGTAAGTTATCTTTTTTTGTAAATCCTGGAGATTTTCGTCTTTGTTGGGTAAAATAATCATCAACGACAATTTATTACCTTCATATGGAATTTCAACAACCTGATAATCAGGCCCCTGAACGTATTTAAAATAACCAACAGTTGTCATGTACAACAAACTTTTGGTGTGCCTGCCAAATTTATCGATATAAAACGGCGCAAGGTAAGTAGAAGTAAAATTTTTCTCCCAATTACCTGTAAAAAACGCTGAAGATAAAAGCATTATACCCCCGGGATATGACGATGGTAAATCATAAATCGGCTCTGGCAAAATATTTATTGCTGAATATTTAATCAGATGATTTAATGTCATTTTAACATCTAAAGGTCCTCGTGTTAAATCTGTAAAAACAATAGAATCAACCAGAAATTTAGAAATTTGCTGGACATACTGCGGATTTATCTTTTTGCGCAAACTATCTTCTATTATCAGCCCGGTGAAAGACTCTATCCTGGTACTGGGAGTGTTATCACGCTCAACAATATGTTTTATCTGTTCGAAATCTGACCTGAATTGTTCGATATTTTTGTCAAAACCAAAGAAAAACGCCAATTCCGCACGAGTACGACCTGCTGAAGCTAAATAAACAGGCGCAAAATTCTGAATCACAAAATATGGCGAGAAAACTTCATTACGGTTTCCATGTACGAAAATCTTATAAAGTTCAAACGAAATCTTATTATATTGCTCAAAAAACTGCTGGTTTTGCGCATTTAGAAAATTCGACAGAAAAAAGGCTAAAAAGAAAATTAAAACAACTCGTTTCATATTCAAATATCGTGTTTATTTAAATTTTTGCCAGACAAAAGGATAATCAAGCTGCGTTAAATCGATTTTTTTCTCGAAAATACCATAAACAGCCGAACCACTGCCACTGAGCGAAGCATAAACAGCACCCATTGCGTAAAGCTGACGCTTTACCTGCTGCAACTGTGGATATTTTTTAAACAAAAACTTCTCAAAATCATTAAAAATAACATCTCTCCACTGCTCCAAAGGCAAACTAACAGCCTGCCGTAAATCTACCTGCGGCTTTTGCGGTTCAACCATCGAATATGCCTGCTTTGTACTTATTTCAAAGTTCGGCTTGACAACTACAATATTATAACGTGACAAATCCAGAGAAATTTCACTCAACTGCTCACCAATATTTGTAGCATAAGCCGACTGATTCTTAATAAAAAAAGCACAGTCTGCCCCTAATCTACGAGCATAACCCTCTAACTGCGAATCGCTTAAACCTAACGAAAAAAGATTATTTACCAGTTTCAAAACAGTAGCAGCATCCGACGAACCTCCACCTAAACCTGCCCCATGCGGGATATTCTTATGCAGATAAAACATTAGCGGCTGCAAACCAAAATCTCTTGCTAATAACTCATAAGCTTTAAACACCAGATTATTTTTGCGATCAACATCTAACTCCAACCCTGTCATTACAATATCTGTAAAATTTGACGGCACTATCTCAACAACATCTGCCAATTCCTTCAACGGATACATTACCGTATTAATCAAATGATAACCATCTGAGCGACGACCAACTATCTGTAAACCAATATTTATCTTGGAATTTGCAAATCCAACCATAGCCAAATCGAAATTTGCCAGAAATTAATAACTTTTATCAAAATCAAAAAAACTTTCGTCAAATCTT
>WFZV01000267.1 GCA_015489395.1 Bacteroidales bacterium | reverse complement strand
TTTCTATATTGTTATTGCTTAAAGGTAAATTAGAAGCTGCAGGTAATTTCTCTGTTACAGCTATACTTCTAAATATAACCATTTTAGCTTTTATTCGAGTGATTAAAGGTTTTGGTATTCCGTCAATTTTTGTTGATACATATTTTTTTATGATTATTTTCTTTGGCTTCGCAATGATTTTCTCTACGAAATTTTATATCATTTTTAATTATCTTTTATTGTTAATATCCAATTGGTTAATTTATATCATCGGACACAATAAATTTTCTCCAGGCTTAAAAACTGTTTATTTACGAGCAACTATTGACTTTACTATCGAGCTTAGTGCAATATTCTTCATAGTCTACTATTCAATTTACAATTTCGACAAATTGCTAAAACTCTTTTCACGAGAAAAACAAAAAAATGAACAAACACTTAAAGAACTCAAGACTATATTAGAAAAAATAAAACACACAGTCGACTTATTAAGTAAGTCAAGTCAAAAACTCAATAAATTAAGCGACCAGGTAGCCCAAAGCGCGGTAAACCAATCACTTAATATCGAAGAAATTGCATCTTCCACACAGGAAATGAATAGTATCATTGAACATTCTAAAGATCTGGCTGACAAAACTTTTAATCAAACACAACAGGCTCTTAAACAATTAGTTCATACAACACAAATTTTCGACAAAACTATTGAAAACTTTTTCCTCATTAGCGAAAAACTAAAATTCATTCAACAATTAGCTGATAAAACAGACATTCTGGCTATCAATACAGCCATAGAGGCTGCCCACGCAGGAGAAGCTGGTAAAGGTTTCGTTGTCATCGCACAAGAAATCCGTAAACTTTCTGACGAATCTAAAAAAGCTGCTGCTCAAATAAATGATTTAATTGAAGTTACGCAAAACGACTCTATTAGCACTAAAAACAATTTCAACGAAATGGTTAAACGAACCACAGAAGTAACTGTTTTAGTCGAAAATATCAAATACGGAACAGAAGAAATCCTAAAAGCTATTATGCAAATAAATACATCTATAACCGAACTTTCCTCAATATCAGAGCATAATTCTCAAGCTGCCCAAGAACTTTCTGAAAACTCACATGCACTTGTCAAACTGGCAAATGAATTAGACAATTTTATTAATTAAAACTAAACTGACAAAATTTCCTTTTTATTATCAATTTTACGACAAAATTACCCCAAAATGGCTTTGGCACATCTATTGCTAAAATATGGGTGAAAACTAAAAAAGAAAGGCGCTATGGCACTGGTAAGACGTTCTCAAAACACACTTTTCCCATGGATCAGTGATCTCTTTGACGAATTCTTCAACACTGACATCTTCAACGATGTCCCAGCTGTTCAAAGCTCTGTTCCTGCTGTTAATATCAAAGAAACTGACAAAGCTTACGTCATCGAATTAGCAGCTCCTGGTCTGAAAAAGGACGATTTCAATATCGAACTCGAAAACAACGTCCTTACTATCTCTTACAAACGTCAGGAAGAAAAAGAAGAGGAAGAAGCTAACTACACTCGTCGCGAATTCTACTTCACCGAATTCAAACGCTCATTCACTCTTCCTGAAGACGCTAACTTAGAAAAAATCGACGCTAAGTACAAAGACGGTATCTTAGAAATTTCTATCGAAAAGAAAGAAGAAGCACAGACTAAACCTAAGAAAAAAATCTCTATCAAGTAAGCTTCTTTCAACCGCCTAATCTAAACTTAACGGCGGCTGCCACGTACGTGGCAGCCGCCGTTTTTTTCGCTAATCACAAGTATTTTTCGCGTTCCTAAGGTTTCACTTCGTTCCAATCAACTTCAGTCGATCGATAAAAATTTATGCCCATAAGCTTTAATCTCGCACCAAATTCAGCTAAACGGCGACGAAAATCCTGCCAATTTCGCTGCTCAGACGACGTCCAACCGATTTCTGCATAACTGCAAATCCTCGGAAACACCATGTACTCAATGTCATCCAGAGTTTTTACTGTTTCTGTCCATAGCGGCGCTTCAACACCCAAAATTTGCTGTTTTGAAATGTCTAATAGTGTATCTGGCCGCCAATTGTAAGATTTTTTTACGTCAATATACCCAGCCCAACGATAGCCAATAGGTGTTTTCGAATTATATTTCATGTCCATGTAACAAAAAGGAGCGTAAGAGACCAATATCTTGTTTCCATGTCGGGCTGCCTTCTGCGCAAATTTTTTATGCACCCAGAACTGAACCACGGTTGAAGGCAGCAAATCTGCCTGGGCTATTTCGTCCCAGCCTATCATTACTTTGCCATGTCGCTGCACGATTTTCTGCACACTGTCTATAAACCGTAAATACTCCTGATGGGGCGTTGCTTGCGACTCATCTCCGCCTACGTGAAAATACCGTCCATTGTAAAGATGGCTTATTTCGCCCACAACACGGTCAACGAATTTATAAACCGTGTCTTTCGAGGTACAAAGTGAGCTAAAACCAACTTTTGTCCCCGTATATAGACTGGTAGGTTTGCCACTGCAATTGAGAAATCCGTATGAAGCAAGCGCTGCGTTGATATGTCCGGGCATATCGATTTCTGGCACAATTTCAATGTAATGCTCAGCAGCATAATCAACTATTTGTTTAAAATCCTGCTGCGTGTAATATCCGGCTTTCCCGCCACCAACCTGTGTTTGTCCTCCTATTTCTGTGAGTTGCGGATAAGATTTTATCTGTATTCGCCAACCCTGGTCATCGGATAAATGCAGATGCAAATGATTTATCTTGAAAACAGATAGATAGTCAATCAAGCGTTTTACCTGTTCAACAGTAAAAAAATGCCTTGATACGTCCAGCATCATGCCCCGATAAGAATATTCCGGATAATCGATTATTCTTCCGGTAGGCAAGCTAATAATCCTGTCTTGTGAGGGTTTTATAATTTTCGATTCGTCCCAATATGGTAAAATTTGCAATAAAGTTTGTATGCCATTAAAAAGTCCGTGATAAGTGTTTGATTTGATTTTTATTTTTCGTGTTAAAATCTGTAAAATATAACCTTCATCGCCTAAAACACTGTCTTTCGTTCGGTTAAGCTGTAAATAAATCTTTGTACCACGTCTTTGACGATGATTTAGTTTTAAATCGTAACCAGTTTGTTTTCTAATGTTTTTTTGTAAAAAAACAGCTAATTTAACCAAAGTACTATCCTGTAAATTTACTTTTATCGTTGTACGATGGTCAATTGTAAAAGGCTTTAAATCTGTATCCTGTACGATTCTGGGTTTGGGTATTAATGCGACTTGACTCAGGTTTTGACCAAAAAAATTAAACGATAACACACTAAAAATCAGCAAAATAAAAGTCCGACGTAACATTTGAATTTTTTTTAATGGTTAAAATTTACAATTTTCTGGCTTCGTCAATCGATTGACTTATAAGCTTTTTGAAAACAGGCACTTTTGAAATTCGAAAACGATAATCTTCTAAAGTTACTTCAAACGAGACACGTTTACTGCCCTGCCGACGGGAAATACCAAATTTCGTTCCGTCTGAAAACTCATAAAAATACGATACCTGATAATCGCTCGGATACTGGCTCAACAGTGCAATATGCGACATTATTTTATCAATCACACTCAAAGCAGCTGCAAATTCATCCTGGTAAATCATACCTTCGTAAACCTGCTTCCTGACCTGGTCACAAACAAAATAGGTATGCACCAGACGCAATTTGATATAACGCTCTATTCCCTTGTCTCCCACGAATTTTCCTGCATAAAACTCAAGTTTATCCCCTAAATCTACGTACCTGGAATCAACTTTTTTCTCGATTTGGGCAATTGGCTGTACTGAATCAATAACAGCTTGCGAAAAACCTGAAAAATAAAACATTGTCAGTCCAAAGACAACAAAAATAACTTGTTTCATGGCTAATGATTTCGTTTTAAACGTTTTTACTATAATAATCTAAAAACTTGAATCCAAACTCTCAAGCCCCACTTAACAATCCACAAACGAAAATTTCCTGTAATGTAAAACTACTTTATATTTTTGACAAATTTTTTAGAAAACTGGCAAGTAAATCTTCTGCAAAACACCTCAGACCGCTATATCACGAAAATTTATCTCTTTGCCTGCTACTATAAACCTAACGTAAAGGCTTACTGAACTTTTAGACTTGAACCCTATTTTTTTTACATCACTCACAAATTCTGTAAAACTCCGGAATCTAACAGGAAAGCATAAAATCCAGAGTAAATCTGCGTGACAACAAACTAAAAAACTCTAAAATCCAGCATAAATCTTCGATATCCACGCAAATAAGCACATTTCAGCAAAAATCCTGTAAAATCAGATCCCAAAACCAAAATAAAAAAGCCGCTGACTCTGACTCATCAGCGGCTTTAGACCGTCGGGGTGGGGAGACTCGAACTCCCGACCTCCTGCTCCCAAAGCAGGCGCGCTAGCCATCTGCGCTACACCCCGTCTTTGCCACGCGGAGAGGGAGGGATTCGAACCCCCGGTGGGCTTTCGCCCACAGCGGTTTTCAAGACCGCCGCCTTCGACCACTCGGCCACCTCTCCTGCAGAACATTAATTGCGCTGCAAATTTAATACTTTAATCATCTTTTGCAAACTTAATTTAGAAATTTTAAAACATTTTACCTCCCTCTCCCTGGACTATTGCTTTTCAAACTTAAACGTCAGCTGCTTATCGCCTGCCTTGACTACCAAAACATAATGTCCTGCTGGCAAAGATTTTACATTTATCTCTGTCAATCGCGAAGTTATTTGCTGCTGTAAAATTAACTTGCCTTCCACATTGTAAATGCTTATCTGCCCCTTTGACGACGGACTGGTCAGCCACAAACGATCTGCTGCCGGGTTCGGATACAACTTAAATTGCCTCAAATCAGAAATTCGCTTAGAGCTACTTTTTTCAACGTAAATCTTAAATGACGTCGATGCTTTTTGCTCAAATTCATCCGTAGCTGTCAAAGTTATCTCATAAGTTCCTGTATCCTGCGCAACGCCCACTAAAAGATTATCTTTAAAACTCAACCATTGCGGCAATTGCGCCCCATTGCAGGTTATCGTAAGCCTTAAACTATCGCCAATATCAGGGTCTTTGAACAATGTATCAGGAATAAATCGCATAATCGGCTGACCGACAACTACATGTAAATCTGCTAATTTGCCCGTTACATACGGACGATTATCTGGTTTGAACACTAACTTAAATCTCGAATAATTCATGCCACCTGTAGTATAAAACTGGTATGCACCGTCACGTTTAACTCTAAACATCGTATCTTCCTGATTATCTACGAACCAAATCCGGTAATCCTGCAAAGTAATATTCGAAAATTGCAGTGTATAATAGCCGTCATTAGCTATGTAATAGCCTAATTTTACTGTATCGATGTTTAAAGGCAAAGTATTTATGGCATAAACCTCATGATTTGCATCAAGACTGAAAATCTGCGGAATAGCCGTATTTCCTGCGAACCGTTTATGGGCGTCCAAAGTAGCATCAAACCCTATCATTGCTCCATTTGCCAACTGAATAACTGTCTCGTCAGAATAAGTGCCATCTGTAAGTTTCATTCTCACGATATTTGGGGCTTCTCCAGCGGATTTAAGCAAAATCTGCGAATTGTGTACACGTGCGGACGCTGGTATAGTAATTGAAGCACCGGGAGCTGTAGCTTTAATCATAAAAGCCTGGTTAGCTGGCACATAACGACTTCCGCCATTTACAGTTATACCGTGGTTAAAAACATGATCGCTACTCGATGCTGGACGATAATATTTGTAATTACCTGTCGAACCGTCGTAATAATAAATCACGTTTTCGACATTGTTAAACGTTATATTCGAATTATCCCAATCGATCGCAGCAGTGAAAGGATTACCGATTAAATTCCAGCCATCAAAATCTGTCCATGGCAATTTCGTGTTATTCCCGTCGCAAACTACAACTGAATCTGTGCCTGACTGGGTATAAGACAGGTTAAACGTTTTATCCGAAACTTTCAAAGTACCACCAGACAGGTTATAAATACGGCTTTCTGACGAATAGAAAATGTAACCCTTTGATGTATCGATTTTGCTTGAACTTTCGTTTGTCCAGCCATAAACGTTCGAACAGAAACCATTTGCCCACCAATAATCAGGTTTTGACTCATCGTACCAATAAAAATTCGGATTATTTGCACCCCATGAAGTAACTGTCAAAGAATCGCGCGGTACATCCGACAAAGGCGAAAAGATGTAATGCCATTGCCCACGGCTTAAATATCTCTGGCAGGTAGCTTCAACATTTGGTGTATTAAAAATCAAAGAAGCTGTTCCTGTTGGGTCAGATTTAAGCAAAAGTCCACTACTGCCAACATTGTTAGTCAATGTGCCATTTACAGTATAAAACTTACCAGGGTAAAGAGCAACTTGACCTTGATCTATAATCAAATTATTTGCTATAGTCAAATCAGAAACAATATTTGCTGTTGCATCTCGATTTAAAACAAAATTCTTGAGATTATAATCATCTTTAAATGCGATATTATCCAATCGTCCAGAGCCTTTGATAGTTAGATTTGAACCGGCATCTCCGACAAAATAACCTTGATTATTAATGAAATCTCCGCTTATTGTAAGGTTTTTACCGTTCAAATCCAGAACGCCTTTGTTCAAATCCAGAGTATCACCAACATTCAAATTGACGTTAGACACAACTCCTGTTTGATTCGAAATAATCAGATTATTAAAACTTTCGCTATCGGCAACACTGTTAATAGTTTGAGCAGTACTACCGGCAAACTCAACAGTTGAATTACCAGCCTTAAAACCATTCAAGCCCACGTTGTTGTTCCAATTACCTTTTATTATGATATTACCATCCTGGGTTGAAGCGTCCTGGTCGTCAAAATCAAGGACATCTGCAGTATTAATGTTTAAATCTCCATAAATTTTCAAAACCATTGACGAAATACCTTTAGCATAAATCTTATGATTTATCGTACTTCCTGTAATAGTTAACGAATGACAAACTGCAGTGTCGCCATCTCTGAAAACTATATCATTTTTAGCAGTTTCGGCATTATAAGTTGCATCTGCTAATGAGTCTGGAACTCTAAGACTTCCCCAGTTTGAGCAATTAAACCAGTTATCGTCAACATCACCAACCCACTCTTGTTTAAAACCTTCTCCGTTGATTCTAATCCTATTGGGTAAAACATTAGCGTCTTCGTATTCCTGAGTAGTATTAAATGCCTGCCAATTAGTCGAGTCATGCACACGAGCTATCCATTCACGTTGAGAAGCTATTGAAGTATCGCCAACATACCTGACCTTAGCTACATTTCCAGAAACTCTTACGTCTGTATTAGAACATTGATTTGTAGGATAAAGAGTCGAACCGCTGGTCGAACCGTATCCTGGAGCTGTTTCCCAACCAGTAGCAGTCCAGCCATAAAGTACATTACCAGTATAAATGTCGTCGTGACTACCAAAAGTACCATTAGTTTCCCAATCTCCTCCTTGCATTATCCAGACCTGGTCTTCCTCGTTTAAATCAAAATCTCCTGCCTGATTTCCAACGACATTAAGATTTTCCACTGTCCAATTGTCATTATCTAATGTACCTCCAACCCAAATATTCCAATCTGTTCCCAATTGAGGATTTCTCCCACCACCTTCTCCACGAATTTTTATAACAGTACCAGCAGGGATGACTGAAGTTCCTGTATTTCTGGTAAATCTAATAGTTCCCTCTGTATCGCCCCATAAACCGGCGGTTTTCCGTTCATAACCATTATCAGTAAAATCAATCGAAGTTCCAGGAGTTATGTCTTTAAAACATATAAATTCAATTTCATCATCGCTTTTTGTGTTATCATTATCATAATAATCTGTATTGACCGCAACTATAACCAAATCATTTGGATATAAAATAGTTTGTCCATAAGGAGTACAACTAACCTCGACACCTTGAGACCATTTTGTTCCTTTACGTACAAAAACTTTAAAATAATATGTCGTATCATTGGTTAAGCCTGTAACTGTGACGCTATTTCCAGTGCCATTATAAACAACCACAGAGCCATCGCTCAAAGTTGGGTTGCTGGCATCAGTGTAATCTGTTGAATTGGCAGTATAAGTACCTGTAGGCGTTGCTGTTATACTCTTTGAATTTACAGCTAAAATAACTTCATCAAAGCAAGTAGAATTTGGATTTGTCCATGTAATCGTTGACTGCTGATCGCCACATGATGCAGTCAAATCAGAAACATCCTTCAAACGTGCGGCAGCTACAACTTCGTTTCCTGCTGCTGACCAAACATTTCCAGCATAAACATAAGCAACAAAATGGTAAACTGAATTAGCTGTAAGTCCTTTAACTACAACGCTATTCCCTACGTCATTGTAAACATATTTAGCATTATCGCTGTTCGAACAATAAACCTCTGCTGCTGAGTAATCGCGATTTGGATTTGAGAAATTAGAAGGCTCGCAAGTAGGTGCTGGCGGCGTATTTCCATCTAAAGCTAAAATCACAATACCATCATAATTACCTGACGGCAAGCTCCATGTTAGAGAAATAGAATCTTCGCTTGTACAAACGACTTGTAAATCAGTTATATTATCTGGCTTTGTGGTCTGAGAAATTTCAGGCGGGTTAGTTGTTAAATAATCTTCATTTCCGCCTGTACAGTTATATTCGAAAACTTTGAAATAATATGTCGTACCAGGCACTAAACCTGTTACAGTAACAGAATTGCCATTACCAGAGTAAACAACGTAATTTCCTGTTCCAATTTGATCGCCAGAGCCAAAAGCAGCATTAGCTGAGTATGTAGTGCCATCTGTAGGTTCGCCATCAACCGGACTTCCCTGCTTTGCTAAAACTATTCGATAATCTCCATCACCATTTGTCCACGAAAGCGAAATTGAAGTATTATCATAGCTATCGACCGTTAAATTAGATGCTTGCGTAGTTGGCTCAGAGCAGGAATTTGACGAACATTGCATATAATGTGTACCCAAAGAATCAGTAAAATCTTGTACATAAACGATCCACTGCGAATTGTCAGCGTCAGTACCGGCTGAAGTACTCCAATCTGTTGTACCAGAAGTTACCGTAGATTTACGAACTAAAGTATGGTCTTTAGTAGCATTTGAGACACCTGCAACGCTCCAACCTGAACCCGGATCTTCACCTACAACTCCGATTTGGTCAATAGCCGTTCCATTATGTTTTAAAACAACTGCATCGTCACCATTAAAGGTCAGACTACCAGATAATTGGTCGGCTTTACCCGTAATAGTTGAATTAGCCTGATTATTAGCAATCACATAAACATCGCCATTAGCTAAAGTCACATTGTTTAAAGTTATAGAGTTTCCACTGGTATTGCCATTTGAATAGATAACAACAGAATAATCGCTCATATTTACATCAGCTCCTGTACCGTTGTAAATTTCTAAGAATTTATTGTAGCTGCTTCCTTCGCCATATTCAGAAATAAACAGGTCACTTGCGCATCCAGAACCATTGTTTCCACCGCCATTATCGCCACCTCCAGTATTTCCACCGCCAGAGTTGGAACCTCCTGCAGTAGCGTCAGCAAGCACTCCGCATGAATAACGGCCTGTAGTTTGATCATACGACCACAGTTTGTAATAATACTTTTGGTTAGCTGTCAGTCCTGTATGATTAAAACTCGTATTTGTACCGACATATAAAACTTTACCTCCGCCAGCAATAGTATCACCAACGTTATAAGTTCCGTTTGGCATACCGAAAAATCCAGTTGTAGAATAAGCCAAAACCACCTGGTCGCCGTTAGAATTTAAATTCCAGGTAAGATCAATTTCATTATCAGAAGGCGAGTTGGCAGTGAAATTAGATGGGTCGTCAACAAATAAATTTCCAAAAACCAGACAAACAAATTCAGGATGATCGATATACGGATTCCTATTTCCCTGGACCTTGTAAACTGAATCATTTCGCATTCTTTCCTTAGCGCTCACCGGGTCTTGCAAATGCCACTGATACATCATTGCATAATACCAGGGATTAAAACTACCATCTGACTGAAAAACCACGTCAATGTCTGTTGAACCGCCATAATCTTGTACCCACTGAGGGATTTTATCTTTATAACGTGTAGCCATGTAAAACAAAGCACGAGCTACGTCGCCTTTATAAGCATCAATCGGCTCAAATACAGTACCGTCATAATCTGATGTATTAGCATAAGTACCAAGTTTTGAACCATTTGTAGAAGTCCAGGTTGCATTTCCAACATCACCATACGGATAATTGCTTCTTTTCATGTTTACATAACCATCAGTAGCAAAAATATGATTTAAATCTGTGTACTGTGTGTCCTGGGTGCCTCCCCACCAGGACTTAGGAAAAGAGTGTTCTCGATTATAACAGTCTCCTTCACCACTATACGTTCCACATTGATCCTGTCCAACCATATAATAATATGCCGGATTACCACCGGGTACATCTGAATAAATATCCCAAATCGTATCACCGCCAGGTCTAACGTCAGTTTTTGCAAAAGCATCCCAGATCTCACTATAAGTAATAGGATGGTGACCTCGTGTTATAATCCGACATAAAGTATCTTTTAAAACACTACCAGACAATCCTTTTGCACCGTCGTAATAACCTGGAGGAATTTGTCCATAAACAGAAATAACAAAGAAAAAGAAAAGTGATACAAAAAGAGTAAACCTTCTCCCCATAATTCAATTTTTTTATTGTTTAAAACAGACTAAACGGATTAATTTAGCAAAATAAATACTTATTTTTAGAAAGTCAAATTTTATTAACTTAATAAAATTTTTTTTCAAAAATTTCTGTGGATGTTTATCGAACAAAATTCTTTTTTTAATTTTATTGCTCAAAACTTAGAAGATTATTAACATGCCAGAATTTGCAAACGAAGTCGAAGCTATTGATACTTTAAAAGTCAAATACGAACAATTTAAACAAGAAATACACAAAGTCATAATAGGCCAGGATAATATTATAAATCAGACACTTATCGCAATTTTTAGCGGCGGACATGTTTTGCTTTTAGGTGTTCCAGGGCTGGCTAAAACATTACTTGTCAAGACAATAGCAGAAATTTTAGGCTTAAAATACCGTAGAATACAGTTCACCCCAGACCTGATGCCATCTGACATTATTGGTTCAGAAATTTTAGACGAACATCGAAAATTTAAATTTATCCCAGGGCCAATCTTCGCAAACATTATTCTGGCTGACGAAATCAACCGTACTCCACCTAAAACTCAGTCGGCATTACTTGAAGCAATGCAAGAAAAATCCGTGACTGTCTCAGGCAAATATTATCGGTTAGAACCGCCATTTTTTGTTCTGGCCACCCAGAATCCTATCGAACAGGAAGGAACTTATCCGCTTCCAGAAGCGCAATTAGACAGATTTATGTTTAATGTTGTGGTTGATTATCCAGATTTTGAAGAAGAATTAAAAATCGCAAAAACAACAGAACATGCAAACAAAAATCTTCAAAAAGTACTGTCAAAGGACGAAATTATTTATTTTCAAGACCTTATAAAAAACAAAATACCAGTCAACGATAATGTGATAAAATTTGCTGTATCATTAGTTGTAAAAACACGTCCTGGAACAAAATTAGCTCATCCATGGGCAGATAAATACCTTAACTGGGGGGCTGGTCCAAGAGCTTCACAATATCTCATTTTAGCAGGAAAAGCACATGCTGCATTACATGGAAAATATTCACCTGATATAGAAGACATTATCGCAGTAGCAGATCCTATTCTTCGCCATCGCTTAATACGCAATTATAAAGCTGAAGCTGACTCTGTTTCAGTTGAAAATATAATACATGAAATTATTAATTCTATTTTAAATTCTTAGATTTTCTAAATACATTTTTTACATTTGCAAAAAAGACGAAACCCAAAATAGTTTTTAAAATGAATAAAACCGTTAAAATTATTATTCAGCTTATCCTCCTGATTATAGCTATTTACCTTAGCTATTTAATCTACGAGACAATTATGGAGCCTATTAGATTTCAAAAAGCCTACAATTATAGAAGTGAAATTGTGAAACAAAAACTGATGAAAATACGCGACGTTGAAGTGGCATACAAAAGCAAATATGGGCATTATACTGCTGATTGGGACAGTTTAATTAATTTTGCTAAACACGACTCTATCTATGTCGTCAAAGCATATGGTACTGTTCCTGACAGTATCTACAACAGAGCTAATACTAAAGCAGAAGCAGAACGTATTGCTCTAAAATTAGGAATTATTCGACGTGACACAATCAAAATCGCTGTACGAGACACTCTGTTCAAAGAACCTTACGATATAGACACTTTAAAATACATACCTTTTACTCATCAAAAAGAAGTATTTCAAATCAATGCTGGTTACATTACAACAAACACTGGCATCAAATTACCTGTCTTCGAAGTTAAAGCTCATAACAACAGCTTCTTGCAAGGACTTAACCGTCAACTTATTATTAACCTCAACGACGACGCACGTCAAAATAATAAATACCCAGGCCTTTCTGTCGGCTCTATGACAGAAGTTACAACTGCAGGCAACTGGGATTAATCTATTCAACGACAGGAACATAGCTGGCTATGTTCCTGTCGTTGACTCTTGTTTTTTTCAAACTTTCTTGCTATCTTTTACCTCACAAACAAAATCTTCGCCCAAATGGAACAAATCCAGCTTTTTGACAAAACTTTTACTCTAACGAAAATTACTGCTTATAGCTTATCGCTGGAAATTGATTATACGCACATGGCATATACTATCGTTGACCATATCCGACACAGATTCGTCGCGCTCTTTTATAAAAAATTCGAACATCCTCTCAATAACGAAAACTTTTTAAACACTATCGAACAACAAATTAAAAACGACCAATATCTTCAAAAACATTACAAAGAAGTCAATTTTATTTACCCTTCGAATAAATTTTTACTCATACCACAAGAATTCTTTAGCAAAAAAGACTTAAAACTTTATTTTCAGACAGGTAACGAACTTGCTGAGGGCGAAGAAATACAATTCAACTTCATTCCTGAAGTTAACACTTACTTAGCCTTTGCTATTTCATCTGAAGTAACAAACTTTTTCGTTTACCGTTTCCCCGAAATCAACTTTTATCACCAGGGAATACCTCTTATCCGCAAATACGCTAAATTTTCACAGAAGTTTTCTACTCCGCTAATTGGCATTAATATCCGAAAAAAATCACTTATGGACATACTGATAATGTCCGAGGGCAAACTACTGTTTTACAATATTTTCAAATGTCTGGGCGAAGATAATGCGATTTATACTATTATGCGGGTTTTAAAAGACTTTGGTTATAACTCTCAAGTCGAACTTATGGGCGACATTAGTAAAGACGATAAAATTTATAAAACTTTAGACCAATACTTGCCAAACTTAAATTTTGCTGATGTTCAGAATAAATACACAGTAGAATTCGATCAACCTGTTGAAACACACCGATTCGTCAATTTATTCTACATCCCAGAATAAAATTATGCACCATAACAAACTAATCATTATATACGACAAACGACCTATTGTTGCAAAAGGAATTGAAGCAATTTTAAATGAGCATTTTCCAAATATCCCAATAAAATCTGTTTTCTCCGAACAAGATTTCTTCGAAATTCTAAAAAATTTCGAACCTATCGCCATTTTCATTAACGAAAAAAATCTATCTTTACTCAACACACTTAAAATAAACACAAAAATAGTTTTAATCGGCCATCCGAAGTTTGAAACTCCACAAAATATTAGCTTTTTCTTGCCTTTATCATCCTCGGAAAGCTACTTGATTAAAAACTTTAACCAAAAAATCCTTGAAAATACTGAATTCTACACCGAAGAAAACGAAAATTCAGAACTGACACCCCGCGAACAGGAAATCCTGAAACTTATTGCTCTTGGTTACACAAACCAACAAATAGCCGAAAAACTTTTTATTAGCCCGCACACTGTTATTACCCACCGTAAAAACATAACTAAAAAATTAGGCATTAAAAGCATATCCGGACTTACTGTATATGCTATCTTAAATAACCTGGTCGATCTGGAAGAGCTAAAACAAAAACCTATAAAATAAAAAAGCGGTGAGGGCGGGATTCGAACCCGCGGAGCCGCTAATCGCGACTCACCGGATTAGCAATCCGGCGCCTTCAGCCACTCGGCCACCTCACCTTGCGCTGCAAATTTATAAGATTTACATCGTTAAAGCAAAAATTTTTACAAAGAATTTTTGCTTTTATATCATGCTCTCGCACTTTGTCTATTACTCAAGCTTTTACACACCAATGTAAAGTAAAACATGATTTTATCTATAATTTTTTAATAACCTTTTATTATTAAAAACTTCCTGCTAACTTTACTTGCAAAAAATTATTTTATACTTTAAAGTTTGTAAATTTTAATTTTATTTAGTAATATACTGATTCTCAATATTTTACAACCAAAAACTTTTTAAACTTCGCTAATCACAATTTGTGGAACGTGGTTTGTATTAATGTTTTTAAAAGTACTAAAGAATGAAAATTAAACTCATAGTTGTGGGTAAATCAACAGAAAAATATCTGCGAACAGGTATTGATAAATACTTAAGCAAAATAAATCGATTTACTGACTTCAAAATCAAAGAATTGCCTGAAATCAAGTTCAGTAAAAAATCGTCGATTGATGTTGTCAAAGCTCAGGAACACAATTTAATACTTAAAAATATAGATTGTCCGAATGTAATTTTGTTAGACGAAACTGGCAAACTAATGAATTCCAGAGAATTCGCCGGCTGGATTCAAAAAATTCTTAACTCCGGCGCAAAATGCTTGAATTTTGTAATTGGCGGTCCTTATGGATTTTCGCAAGAGCTAAAAAACAAATTTCCAAAACTGTCGCTTTCGCCAATGACCTTCTCGCACCAGCTTGTGCGTCTGATTTTTGTCGAACAGCTTTACAGGGCTTTTTCGATTATTAATTCTCAACCGTACCATCATTAAACTTTTTTGCCGTGAAACAAAAGTGGATAACATGGACATATTTTTTTATAACTTTAGTCTTTTTTGGTGCAGCAATTTACTTGCAACAAACTTATAGTAATACATCAATTGATTTCGATAAATTTGAAAGTACTTTGCATGGAAAAGAAATATTCGCACAGAACCAGCTAAATAGTTTTGTCCAAAAGCTTAAACTGCACAAATTCCAGGAAATCAGTAAAATAATTTTCTTCGATCCCATAGATTACAGAAAATTTGCGCAGAACGATATTTATTTTGCTATTTACGACCTGGATACACTTAAATTCTGGACAAGTAACCAGCTGATTTTACCGACTGTTTTCGATCAAACCTTTGCAATGAGAATCAACAAAATCGGTAATAGTTGGTTCGAAATTTTAATTAAGAAATACGGCAATTACAAAGTTATTAGTCTGATCAAAATCAAAGACGAGTATCCATTTTCGAATAAATATCTTAAGCCACGATTTGCCAGGAACTTTGATTTACCAGCTCAAATCAAGATTTCGCTCATACCTGTGTCCTTTGGTCATGATATAAAAGGATTCGATGGGCAATACATCTTTACGCTTGTCCCTCCGCCTATTGTAAAAATACAAAATCAAATTCCTCAGAACCTGATTATTTTGCTGTTAATTTTTGGTTATATCTTTTTGTTACTGTTTTTATCCCAGATACTGCAAAAGCTTAAGCTTGTAAGTTTTTCACTATTCGCAATAATTTTAGCAGGACTCAGGATTTTAATGCTTATTTATCGTGTTCCGCACCAATTGTATGCTTTAGACCTGTTTAAACCTATCTTTTTCAATTACTCTGTAGGTGATTTGATTATTGATGTAGGTTTGACTGTGTTTATTTTTGCTTTATTGTTTAAAAAAATCCATTATTACGACATCAGGCCTGAAAGTCAAAGCATTACATTCGATGTAATCACGTTTTCTGTACTATCAACTGCGATTATTTCGTTAATTTTCTTGTTTTTCGATGTTTTTGCTCAGTTTATAATACATTGGAAAGTAATTGAGCTGCAGCGTATTTTTAGCCTCGATTTCGTAAGTCTCTTGGTAATTTTAACTTTTGGTTTCTCGCTTATTGTATTGTTTTATGTTTTTTATAAAGCTATTGTATTGTTTAAAAAGTATTTGCCAAACAGACTGATTTTCATCATAATCATTGCAGTTTACCTGGTTA
>WFZV01000266.1 GCA_015489395.1 Bacteroidales bacterium | reverse complement strand
TTTTTCACAAACCTACAGGTGCCAGAATCGAAATTTTTATACTTAATCCCATTGAACCCAACGAATATACAGAAGCCTTTTCAGCCAAAGGCCAGGCAACCTGGGCATGTATTGTTGGCAATTTGCGAAAATGGAAAACCGGCGTTTTAGAAAAAAAATTCACAATAAACGACAAAGAGTACACTCTCAAAGCCCAGCGGATCGGTCAACAGGAAGACAGTCAAATCATACAGTTTAAATGGGACAACGAATTGACTTTCAGCGAAGTACTTGACCATGTAGGACTTGTTCCCATTCCACCATATTTAAACAGACAAGCGACGGAAACCGACAAAAACACATACCAGACCATTTATTCGAAATTCGAAGGTTCAGTAGCTGCTCCAACAGCCGGATTGCATTTCACAGAAAAGGTTTTCGACGACTTAAAACAAAAAAATATCCAAACAGCTGAAATCACGCTTCATGTCGGCGCAGGTACTTTCAAACCTGTCAAAACTCCTACCATCGGCGACCATCCAATGCACACAGAATACTTTACAATCGACTTACAAAACCTGAAAAAAATCCGCGAAAACCTGGGAAACATTACAGCAGTTGGGACCACAACAACACGAACGCTGGAGAGCCTTTACTGGCTTGGACAAAAACTCTATAACGGACAAACCGACTGGTTTATCAGCCAATGGGAACCATACCAGACAAAAGCCAAAATCACTACTGAACAGGCCCTTGATACATTGATAAACTGGCTACAAACCAATAAATTAACTCGCCTCGAAGCCTGGACGCAAATAATCATTGTGCCTGGATACAAATTTAAAATCGTAAACAGGCTTATTACCAATTTTCACCAGCCGCGCAGTACTTTGCTTTTGCTGATAGCTGCTTTTGTAGGCGACGACTGGCGCAAAATCTACCAATACGCTTTAAAAAACGACTTTAGATTCCTCAGCTACGGCGACAGCTCTATACTCTGGGGCAAGGACAGCAAATAAATTTAAGCCTTTCGAGACTTTTTGATATGTCAAAGCATGAATTTTTGATAGTAAAAAGCAACTAAGCCGCATTCTACACAGCGATAAATCACTCACCAATGGCATTTAAAATTTTCCGTGCCATAACCTCGGATAATTTGTAAAACGACTGTTGTGTAACGCCAGCAATGTGTGGTGTAATAATCACGTTCGTGGCTGTACGCAGGTAATTTAAATCTTCAGACTGGGCATTAAGGCTAAAATTATAGCTTTCGTATTCCAGCACGTCTAAGCCCGCGCCCAGTATTTTACCTTTTTTTAGATATTTGACCAGATCAGAGGTTTTAACGACCTGTCCGCGGGAGGTGTTTATTAAGTAAAAGTTTTTGCGAAAGTGTTTAAAAAAGTGTTTATCAGCCATATAGCGGGTTTCGTTGGTCAAAGGTACATGAAAACTGACAATGTCAGCATGTTCAAAAATTTTGTCCAGTGTTGTTTCGATAATATTTTGCGTTCCAAAGCCGGATTTATATTTATCGTAAGCAAGAACAGTAACTCCAAAAGCCAGGAGGCGCTTTGCTGTAGCGCTGCCAGTATTTCCATAGCCGATAATTCCAACGATTTTTCCCATAAGTTCCTGACCGCGGTTTTCCTCGCGTTGCCAGATACCCTGCCGAACTTCTAAATTCGATTTATTGATATTATGCAATAGGCTAATTAACAAGCCGATGACATGCTCAGCCACGCTATCGCGATTGCCTTCCGGGCTATTGAGGCAAAGAATACCTCGAGATTGAGCGTATTTAACGTCGATGTTTTCCATTCCAGAGCCGACACGGGCAATAAGTCTAAGTTGCGGGTTTTGATCGATGAATTTCTTATCGATTCGTACTTTGCTACGCAGAATGATAGCATCGTAGTTCTTTGTGTTTTGCATGACTTCTTTAGCGTCAATTTCAGGTAAATAATCGCAGTGATGTCCAGCTATTTGCAGATGTTCCATGAGAATTGGATGCACCCGGTCGATAATCAAAAACCGCATAATCTGGAAGTTTTAGTTTATTTCAAAATTAGTGAATTTTTGGTAAATTATTGTTAAATCACGGGATTTGTTGATAAAAGTACTGAAACATTGCTATTCGCCGTTATTTTTAGGCTATTACAATAAATAGCGAGGCGGGCGTCTGCCCGCCTCGCTCTACAAAGCAGTTGATATTGATTCCCTATTTACTGTCAATGGCCATTTACGTAAATCTTTGGTAGCTGCGAAAAATTATTTTTTATCGTGGGGTTGCTGTTTTTTTGTTTGATTTTCTGGAGATTGAGAATTGCTGGTATTATTGACTTTTGTATTTTGATTTTCGTTTACCTGTTTGAAAGTTTTTTCTTTTGGAGGTAGTTTGTGTTTGGTTAAAAAGCTAATTTCCCTGCCAGTACGAATTACCACAATAAGCCACATTAACAGACCAATTGCAAGTAATAGTGTTCCGAAATGTTTAAGCAGGGCAAAATTCCACACATGCGCCAAAACACCAAGTGCTATGAACAAATAAGCAATCGAACCGTCAAAAGTTCGTTTTAAAGCTTGTTTTTTGTAGCCGATGTACCACAAATGTCCGCCAACTGTACCGGTAAACACGCCGAGCCAGACGGCTTTTCGAAAATTAATGTTTTTCTTTACAGCGGCAGTATCAGAATCGTTTAGAATCAATGGTTTACTGTGAATACTTGAGTACGTATTTATCGAGCGACTGAAGTGGGAATAAGAATTATTCGTAGCAAAAGCTGAATTAAAAAGCAACAGTGCTGCGATATAGAAAAATTTTTTAAGCCAGTATTTCATCCAAGTGAGATTTTAAAGTTTTAAAAACAAAACGCAAAGCAAAAGATAAAATTTTATGATTAAAAATAAAAAGCAATACCAGCAACAAGTAAGTCGCAAATTATCAGTCGATTAGCTAACGTTGAGCTGTAAAATTTATTCGTAATACTTCTTGATTTGTTTGATTTTTTCGTCTAATTCAGCGGCATGCTGCTTGAGGTATTGCTTAAAACTCTGCGATTTATAAAAATCACCGCCAAAATAAGTGATTATCTTATAAAAAACGTCTGGCATGAGAAAAACCCGCTCCATATCCAGCATTTTATAATTTGTATCCAGAATCAAAAAAGTTGGAAAAGTCATTCGTCCGCCTAACAGGTCGATAGCCAGTGTATTATACGGATATTTGTCTGAGGGAGGATATTTTTTGCCATTAAAAATTAGAGTATCACTCGAACGAGCTTCAACAGTTACAGGATAAAAATGTTGGTTTAAATACCTGGCAATTGGCGGTAAATTATAGACTCTCAGGCGCATAACATTGTCCGCCACATTGTAACGGTCGTACACGTCAACAAAAATTTTTCGCGGTTGTTGCTTCATTTTTTCTTCTAACTGGTCCAATGGAATCCAGTGGATAAAAAGCCGTGTAATGATTTGCTGACGACCAGGCGGATAAGCTTTAAAATAGATTTTTTGCCAATCTTCGAATGGCGTCGAAACATAAACATTTTCAGCATAATAAATCAAAATCGAAAAAATATGGTCACGGTCCTGGTATCCGTAAAACACTCGTCCGTGCGCTTTTGTGTCAAAAACTACCAGAGCAGGAAAATAGACACTATCGCTCATCAACGAGTAAGCAAGTTGGTGGAACGGCTGACCTGGCAGATGAACGAATTTTTGACCATTAAAAAATGTAACTGTATCATCAGTCGAGGCTTTAAACTTGATAGGATAAAATAAGGCATTGATGTAATCTGCAACTTCTTTATTTCCAAAAGTTTTGTTAAGCATCAAAGTGCATGAATCGCAGTTGTCATCGTAAATCCAGATTAAAATACTTTTAGGTCGAGAGTAAAACATCTTACGAACCTGGTCAAAGCTAAGCCAATTAACTTTACTTGTATCCTGTGCATTTGTTATTATGGTTAAAAAAACCAGAGCTATGACAGACAAAATTTTTTTCATTGTACAAAAATTTTTAGTTTTGCAAACCTTTAAATTTCAAAGAAATGATCGACAGAAGCAAAAGTCCGGAAATTAAAATAATTAAAAATGTCAAATTTCCGAAAATCGAGCAGATAACCCTTGATTACCAGGTACCATTGACGTATTTAACAAACTTTCAAGAGCCTATTGTCGAAATAATTTTAAACATCAAAGCTGGAACATGGCACCAGCCTAAGCCATTAGTTGCTTTTAGCACAGTGAAAATGCTAACCGAAGGCACACGAAATAAGACTTCTAAACAAATCGCTGAAATTATTGACTATTACGGGATATTTTTGAAAAAACGCAAATCAGACCATTTTAGTTATCTTCGCCTTAAAGTTTTAAACAAAAACCTTGAACCGGCATTACAGATTTTACAAGAAATCATCACAGAGCCAACTTTCCCGGAAAAAGAGCTAAATATCTTTCTTCAAAACGAAAAACAAGATTATTTAATAGAGCAGGAAGAAGTCGAAACAGTTGCACGCCAGCTGTTTCAAGCAGCAATTTTCGGATTTAACCACCCATACGGACGATACGCCAAACTGCAAGATTTTGACAATGTTACACGCGACGATGTGGTAAGCTTTTTTGAAAAACATTACAACAAACAAAACCTGTCAATTTTTGCTGCTGGTTATTTAACCGAGCGAGAAATAAAACTTATCAACAAATACCTGACAGACATTCGTAACGGTCAACCCACTGAAGACCAGGAAATTGATTTTTCACCACAAAAAGAAAAATACATTTACCAGGCTAAAGAAGACTCTTTGCAATCGGCAATTATAATTGGAAACCGCACAATAAACCATTTTCACCCGGATTACTTTGCTCTGGACTTTACCACCACAATTTTAGGCGGTTACTTTAGTTCTCGCTTAATGTCTAATATCCGCGAAGAAAAAGGACTCAGTTATGGCATCTGGGCAGACATTAATAATTTGCTAAAAGCAGGCGAATTATCCATTGAATCATCTGTTCGCAAGGAAGAAAAAGACCTGGTTATCAAGGAAATAGAAAAAGAAATAAACCTGCTCAAACAAAAAGGCGCTACTGAAGACGAAATTTTAACTGTTAAAAATTCCATTATTTCAAATATCGTAAAACTTACGAGCAGCACATTAGTTTTCACAGACTTTTTGGCTTATTTACAGCGGATTGGAACAGACATAAGCTATTTAAAAAACTTTATCGAACAAACCCAGCAAATGACCAATGAAAAAATTATCCAGATTGCTGAAAAATACTATAATTTTGACGACTTTTACAAAGTGATTGTTGGCTAAAAATATCCTAAAACTTGCTCAAATGAGACGTACACTACTTTTGTTACTAATTTTGTTTTCGACCGTTGTTTATTCACAAAACATCAAATTTGCACGAAAAGTCATAGATTCTTTAGGTTCGCCATATTTTCACGGACGCGCATATTGCACAGGCAGCGATAAATTAGTAGCTAAATACATCGTGTCACTGTTTAAGCAGTTCAGGGTAAAACCAATAAATGGTACATATTACCAGCAATTTAACCTGTCGAAAAACTGCATTACAGACAGCATAATCTTGATGATAGACGGACATAAGTTAGAACCTGGCAAAGACTATATCATCTGGGGCTTTTGTCCTACTATGCACAACAGCTTTAAACTTAAATACGTGGACAATCCAAAAAATTGGCGAAAATTAGCACGTAACAACCTGACTAACACGTTTTTAGTCGTTGATTACCAGAAGCTTAAAAGCTATAAAAAATCGTACAGAAAAATTCTTAAAGCTTTTACACTCAATCGCATGCAAGCTGCTGGCATTGTGATACTTACAGACCGTATTTTTTACTACAAACCTTTTGAACATCAAAAAGACTACGCACTTGTTTTCATCAAACGCAAGGCTTTTCCTCAAGATGCCAGGATTATCAGCCTATCCGTCAATAGCCACGAAAAACAGTTTACCACACAAAACATATTCGGCTACATACCCGGACGAATCGATAGTTTCATAGTTTTTACAGCTCATTACGACCATCTGGGCGTACTGGGACAAATCTATTTTCCTGGAGCAAATGACAATGCCTCTGGTACAGCCATGGTGCTGGACCTGGCACACTGGTTTGCCAACCGCAAAACTCCACCCAAATACAATATCGCTTTTATCCTGTTCAGCGGCGAAGAAATGGGTTTGCTTGGCTCAATTTATTTTGTTGAACATCCGGCTTTTAACCTGCGAAAAATAAAACTTTTAGTAAACTTAGACATGGTTGGAAGCGGAGACCAGGGAATTACAATTGTCAATGGCAAAGAACATCCTCAAATCGTCGAAAAAATTAAGCAGATAAACGACAAATACCAACTTCTTCCAGACATTGGCATTAGACCAAACGCTCCCAATAGCGATCATTATCCCTTTACCCTGGCTGGTGTTCCTGCTATTTTCATTTACACACGCGGTCAATATAAAGAATACCATAGCATTTACGACCGTCCAGATAAACTGCCATTAAACAAATTCACGCAACTTGAAAAACTTTTATACATTTTAACCGAACAATTTTAAGACAACTCACAAAAAATCAGAAGCTTATGATTACATTTGGTCCTGTTCCATCACGACGACTCGGCAGAAGCTTAGGCATAAACAACATACCGCCTAAAATATGTTCGTATTCTTGCGTTTATTGCCAAATCGGTAAAGCAATTAAAATACAAGCACAACGACAGGAATTTTACTCGCCACAAACAATCTACGACGAAGTGGCACGGACTTTAGAAATTTTACATCAAAAAGGCGAAAAAGTCGATTACCTGAGCTTTGTCCCTGACGGAGAGCCAACTCTGGACATTAATCTTGGAAAATCCATCGAAAAATTAAAACCACTTGGCGTGCCAATCGCTGTTATTACAAACGCATCGCTTATCGACGACCCACAGGTAAGAGACGAACTGTCAAAAGCTGACCTGGTAAACATCAAAGTTGACGCCATTACACCCGAACTCTGGAAAATTACAGACAAGCCACACAAAAGCCTCGAGCTGGATAAAATTCTCAACGGCATATTAATCTTTTCATCACAGTATCAGGGCATTCTGTACACAGAAACCATGCTTGTAAAAGACAAAAACGACTCACATCAAGAAATCGAAAAAATCGCTCAATTCATCGGACAAATCGAACCACATACTGCTTACATTGGCATTCCGACACGCCCACCTGCAGAGCAAATCCAGCCTGCTGACGAAAATACTTTAAATTTTGCATTTCAAACTTTCAAAAAATACTTAGACAACGTCGAACTGTTAACCGGTACTGACCCGGGCGAATTCGCTTCAACCCATGATCCAGTGCAGGACATTTTAGCCATTACAGCTGTGCATCCCATGAGTCTGGAAGCGCTGGACAAATTCATGCAGAAAAACAATATTCCAATCAGTGCGCTTCAACAATTAGTCAACGAGGGAAAACTCATTGAAACTGTTTACCAGGGCAAAAAATTCTACGTTAGACGATTTAAAAAGTAAAAACTGACAATCATGCTGTTAAAAGCTGTTAATGCTGCCTTAAAAGCCGGGCAAGCTATCGAAAACATCTATAAATCTGACGATTTTCAGATACAAACAAAAGCCGATAACACGCCTTTGACCAGGGCTGACCGCGAGTCACATAAAATAATCACTCAACACCTCACAACCACAAATCTACCTCTGCTCAGCGAAGAAGGCAAGGACATTAGCTACGACCAACGTAAAAATTGGCAAAAATTCTGGCTTATCGATCCGCTGGACGGAACAAAAGAATTCATCAAAAAGAACGGCGAATTTACAGTCAACATCGCTTTAATTGAAAACAATTACCCGGTCTTAGGCGTAATCTATGCGCCAATACTAAAAAAGCTTTACTTTGCCACTGAGGAAATTGGCAGTTTTATGGTACAAAATCCTCTGCCACATTACGATAACCTACAAGATTTACAAAAAAACGCTGTAAAACTGCCTCACACTTTTCCAGGCGGCGGCTACATCGTAGTTGCCAGCCGCTCGCACATGAACCAACAAACACAGCAATACATCGAACAACGCGTAAGTCAATGCCCAAATTACCAGATAATTAGCATCGGAAGCTCGCTTAAATTCTGTCTTATTGCCGAAGGTTTAGCTCACGAATATCCGCGCTTTGGACCGACAATGGAATGGGACACTGCCGCTGGCCATGCAATAGTTAAATTCGCTGGAGGCCAGGTCATTGAAGCCGACACCGGTTTGGAGCTTAAATACAACAAACCTGTTCTAATTAACCCGAATTTCATCGTAAAAAGCAATTTTTTAGAACAATAAACCTGAAATTTACAAACTTCGCATTGTATCTGATTATGCTGTTGCACAAAATATTTTTTATGTAAAACATTTTTAATACTTTTGAAAGAAATTAACAAAACAGACTGATTATGGGTCAAAAGTTCCACTTTGTCTGCCGCTCTTGCGGTTATGAAATCGATGGATTTGAAGAATGGTTTGCTCATGGACAAAAATGTCCTAAATGCGGCGATAATAAAATTTACACTGTTTATCACACTGATAAACAAAAACTTAAAAAACTCGTCAAACCAAATCAAAAACCTACGAGTATCTGGCATTACTTTGACTTCCTACCTCTAAACAACAAAGAAAACATTATCACAGAAGGCGAGGGCGTTAGCCCAATGGAACGCTGGGAATTTTTTGAAAAATTCGCCAGGGAAAAATACGGTTTAAATATACAGGTTATTGTCAACCGCAACGACCTCAGCCCTGCCACACATACATTTAAAGACAAAGGAGCTTCATTAGCTGCGAGTGTACTCAAAGAACACGGCATAAAAGAATATGTCGTTGCTTCAACGGGCAACACAGCAACAGCTTTTGCTTATTACCTGGCAAAGGCTAACATCTCCTTAACTGTTTTTATACCCGAAGATGCCCTGGACGAAAACGCAGCACACATCGGTGCTTTGGGACAAAAAGTTTGCATTGTAAAAGGCGACTACGCCCGAGCAAAACAGGTTGCTAAAGAATACGCTAAAAAATACGGCATTCTAATCAGCGGCGGCAACTTAGACCCTTTGCGCCTCGAAGCCAAGAAGACACAAGCGTTTGAAATGCTCCGCCAGCTTGGTCGCATACCTGATGTTTACATACAGGCTATTAGCGGCGGAACAAGTCCTTTTGCGCTGGAAAAAGCATTTTTAGACTTCGAAGATACCAACATCTTAGGCAAAATGCCGCGTCTGTTACTATGCCAGGGTAACCACTGCGCACCTCAGGCTGAAGCATGGGAAAAAGCCAAAGAACGTGGCTTTCCAGAAGGCTGGGAGTACGATTATCCTATTTACCAGAATCCTAAAGCTATCGTGCCTACTCTGGCAACTGGTAATCCTGTACTCTACCCGTTCATGGCGCGGTTAGTCAAAAAAACAGGTGGCGAAATTTTCCCTGTCATGGAAGAAATTGCTACGGATATAGCGCGTCTGGTAGCTTATGAAAAGACTTTACGTATTGGTCCGGCATCTGCTGTGGCATTATTAGGCTTTTTCGAGGCTTTGCACCGTGGTTACATCAAAGACGGCGAAATGGTTTACATAAACATGGGCGAAGGTTATGAACGTGCTTATACTTTCCTGCGTGATGTTGCTTACACAATGCAGTATATCTTAGGCGCTGACGAATGCCAGCGTTTCGACCGCTCTACATACCACGATAAAGTCTGGGAGATTTTCTACAACTACGAAAAATACTCAACGGCTAAAAAGTAACAGCATCTTTACGTAAGAGTTTACTAAGATAACGGCAGGCGGCCTTGACGGCCGCCTGCCGTCGTTTTTTGTGATGAAAAGAGGTTTTGGGTTGTGGAAAATTTACGCCAATTTATCGGGACTTTGTAAACTAAAAAATTTTCGAAGGGCAATGGCTGACTGAATATTTGTTAATGAGTAAGTCATTTACTTGCTACAATGCCAAAAACTACCTTATTTTTCGCAGGACAGCGGTGACCACGCCCCAGATGATAAGTTCCTGGTCAGGAGTTATTACAATTGGCTGGTAATTAATGTTTTCGGGCTTTAGAATAATCTGGTTGTCTTTTTTGATAAAGCGCTTAATTGTAAATTCGCCATTGACCGAGGCAATGACAATGTCGTTGTTTTGTGGTTCGACAGAACGGTCAACAACCACGTAGTCGCCTTCGTAAATTCCAGCGTCAATCATAGAATCACCAGCTACGCGTAGGATGTAAGTTGCGCTTGGATGGCGAATAAAGTATTCGTTCAGGTCTAAAGTGCCTTCGACATAATCTTCGGCAGGTGACGGGAAACCTGCCTGTACGCCAGACTGGTAAAGTATAGTATCCCGGTGGGTTTGCGGCTGTGGTTGAAACACCTGAAAGTAATCGGATATTTTATTTTGTTTTTTGCTCATTTTCAAATCGTTTTAGCAGTAAGTCAGCGTTTTTAATAGAATTTTTAAGCCAGTGCAACAGGATTTGTTGTTTTTCGTCCTGGCTCAGCTGCCAGGGCAAATCAGAATCGTGTAATTTATTTACGAGATAATGCAGGATAATGGCAGCAGACACAGAAATATTAAAGCTTTCGGTAAACCCGTACATTTCGATTTTGAGGAATTCGTCGGCATTTTCAAGGGCTATCTGGCTTAAACCAGGCAATTCAGAGCCAAACATCAAAGCTACAGGACCTTTTGTAAGGTCAAAATCTTTCAGTTCCACGTCATTACGATGCGGTGTAGTGGCCACGATTCGATAACCTTTTTTGCGTAATGTCTCAATTGCCTGCAGGGTGTTGTTTTCCAGTTCGTTGTATTTGTATAGGTTAAGCCATTTTTGTGCGCCTAAAGCCACTTGCGGGTTAACCCGGTATTGATTGGAATTTTCGATAATATGCACGTCTTGAATGCCGAAAATATCGCATGTTCGCAGCACAGCGCTGGCATTATGCGGCTGAAAGATGTCTTCTAACACCACAGTAATATAACGGGTGCGGTATTGTAAAACCTGCTGGAACAGCTGCCAGCGGTGTTGTGTCACGAATTGTTTTAGATATTCGATTTTTTCGTCCATAGCTATAGTTTTGTCATTGCAAAGATACAGAATTTAGTCAATATCCACAGTTAGTCCATCGTAAGCAGGGAAAACGTTTTTAGGTAATTCTCGCTCCAGGTCGGCGTGAAAGCCCAAACGGTGGCTCATGTGAGTAAGAAAAGCCTGTTTTGGTTTAAGAAATTCGATGATTTGTAGGGCTTCGTCGAGGTTGAAATGCGAATAATGCTCTTTTCGCCGTAAAGCATTGATAACCAACAAATCTAAGTTTTTCAGTTTCTCAAGCTGGTCAGCGTCGATTTTTTTAGCGTCAGTGATATAGGCAAAATTATTGATTTTAAATCCGAAAATGTCCATTTTATAGTGCCAAACGCGTATTGGTTGTATCTGGATGTGGTTAATTTCAAAAGGTTTTTCGCTGATTTCATGCAAATTAAACCGTGGTGCGCCAGGGTATAGTTCTTTTTCGAAGCTATAGAAAAACAAGCATTTCAAGGCTTTAAGTGTTCGCGGGTGTGCGTAGATATCCATTGGTCTGTTTTGTCGGAAAATAATTGGTCGCAGGTCATCCAGTCCGCCGACATGGTCACGGTGTTCGTGGGTTAGCAGCACAGCGTCTAAACGTGTTTTATTGTAAAATTTCAAGAATTGCGTGCGAAGGTCTGGCGAAGCGTCTATAAGTAGCACAGTATCATCAATCTGGATTAAAGCAGATGTTCGCATACGTTTATCTCGTGGGTCAGCCGAGAGGCAAACCGGGCTTGTGCAACCGATAACCGGCACACCTTGCGAAGTTCCTGTTCCTAAAAATGTAATTTTCATAACATCGCAGCAGTTTAAGCTTTTGATTATTTTTCGGTTAAAGCGAAACTTACCAAAATAAAAATTTATTAGCTATAAGTTCAAATGGTTTTGTTTATTTGTAAATTAAGCATAAATTTGTTTAAAGCTAAATTTTCAAAAACTCCTGGTATTAATTTTGCACTTAAGTTGCAATGTTAAAATTTAACTCGGATTTATGCAAAATCACGCTGGATATATTATCGAGAGTTTACCGGATTTATTCTCAGGAAGCCAGAAGCAGCATGTCGAAGGTCTGGTGAAGATTTTATCTTTTTTTGATGTTAAAACTGATAATGATTTAAGCGTAAAAAACCTTGATCCATTTGCAGTTACCATTCACAATTCCATTATCCGTGGCCTGCCGACGCTTGCTCCGACTTTTATCGAAGATATTATTTCAGCAACTTTTTTAAAGACCAAAAAGCAATACAACGAGCAAAACAAAAGCTTTTCGTATCCTTTTATCAACGATGAGTACAAAGACGAAATATTCCGTTCGTTACATATTGTTGACCCGCGGCTTAGCCTTAAGGATTTAAAGAAAATCATAAAATTCAACGACGATGAAAAACAGCTTAAAAACAGGCTGTTATTCGAAATTATCCCTTTGCAAATAGGCGAGTATTTTATCCAGTCTTTAAGCATAAACCGCAGTTTTGAGAGTATTTTTAAAAATTATGGTCTAAAATATCTTGATGCAGCTAAGAGAATAAACTTAAGCGCCCGTAAGGTTGATTTTTCAATCCAGCTGCCATATAGCGAAGACAACCAGCCCATTGGCATGGCTATTGAACTGGAAAAAAAGATTTTAGACGACACGCCTTTAATCGATATCGAGCAGCGCGATAAATTGTTAAATGAAATTGGCTGGGCTAATTTGCTTTATTTAAAAAGCCTTGATCTGGACAATCCACAAGCACTACAGCCATTAATCGAATTTTCTTATCAAAAATACTTTGAAAATCTCCGAAAAAACTACGAACGACCATTATACAAAAATCCTGTGGGCTTAGAAAGCCTGCAAATAGCACTTACACCTTTTGAAGTTGCCCGTATCCAAAAAACTATCATCGATTACATCTTAGCTAACCTGCTGGACTTAAACGCTAAAGTATGGAAAATTGCAATTATTGAGCGGGACATACCTGGCGGATTTTTAGCCATACAGGACCTTGCAAAAGAATTTAACAACCTTTACAAATTAGCAGGCAAGAAAAAAACTTTTCCACAAGTCGAACTTAGCATTTTTTACTCGCAGGACTTTGAAAACGCAGACTTAAACATCCTGTATCAAGGACATAAAGACCTGATTGAAAACTTCGATCCACAGCAAGAATATGACCTAATCATTGACAGCTCACTGCTACGATTTGCTGATTTTAACGACCAACAAATTAAAACTAAATCCAAAAATCTTGCAGTACTGCGTTCCTGCAAATTCCAGCGTACAAGCAGAAAATTCCTTAGCACTGAGCCGATTAAATACAAAAAATTCTATCAAGTCGAATCCAAAAACAAATCCAGCAAAGCCATTGAGAGCCTGCAAGATAACCTGTTGTTCTTCGTCAAAAACATTTTCAGATATTACGAACTTTCACCAGAACAACTCCAGGTACTTTCCAATGTACTTTCAGGTCAGGATACAATTGCGAATATTCCTTTTACTGCTGAAAAAACTTTAATTTACCAGATTGCTGCCCTGCTGCAGTCCGGACTAACGCTGGTCATAACACCGCTTTTTACAATACAACAAGACCAAATCCGCAAACTTCAAAAATACCGCATTGACACCTGGGCTTATGTAAACAGCTCAATCTCTGACATTTACTCGCATATCGAACAAATCAACGCATTTTTAAATGCCAGCTCTTTGATCATTTTCTCATCTGCCGAAGCATTCCATTTTGACGAATTCCGCAAACTATCTAAAGAACTAAAAATCAAAAATTTAACCTTTAACTTTGTCGTTGTTGACCAGATTCAAAACGCAAGCTTCTGGTCTTCAACATTTAACTTTGCATATCGAACTTTAAAACAAAACTTAGACACGTTCTTGCCTACATCTGGCGATTATACCCTACTCGGACTTACTTCCTTTGCTAATTACGACACACTCACAGACTTGCAAATCCAATTTCAAATCGACGAAAAAAACATTATCACAAAACACTGGGATTTCAACAACCTGAAATTTAACGTCAAATATACCGGACAAAACACCCAAACTATAAAGGAAAACAAACTAAACCACTCAGAATTAGAACTGTCGAAATTAGACGAGCTGGCTAATAAACCAAAATTAGACTCAGACACACTGATTTACAGCTTTAAAGCAAAAAAATATTACCAGGAACTCAACTCTAAACTCTATGACAAAGAAATTGGCTACTTTGACACAAAGCCACAAACCGGCGTTTTCCTTGCATCAAGACGTTTAGCCAGCATTTCCTACGAAAATTTCTTTAAATTCATCAACCACCAATTAGACGTACTCGTCGCTAATCGCTCAATAGCATTTGGTCTGGACAAAAAAGACATCAGAAACTTAATAATAACATCGCTGCCTGCAGGCACAGAAGAATTTATCCACTTAAGCGAACGCGCTGGACGTGACTTACAACAAAGCAATATTACCCTGCTGCTTTCAAAAACCAAAATACAATACGAAATAACAAAATACGTCCTTTCTGACTACAGGATATCCGCAGCTAAACAGGTGTTCCAAAACATTTACGAACACTACGAAACCCATCGCTTGCTGCAATATCTTTACTCAAATCTGCAAAAAGACATCACTTTAACCAACCAGCTTTTTACCAAAGCCGACATCTCAAGCGATTTTACATTAGAACAACTGCTTATTTTACGAATAAAACAGGACTTTGACACATGGGTTTATTTCGAACTCCAACCCATGATTGACCCTACAATGATTTACGTTTACGACTACGAAGAAAACCTGGGTTACATTGACTTAAACCGACAAACTTATGAAATATCTGTCAGCGGCAGCAAAAAAGACCTTGCCGAACAAATCTTAAGCTTTTTACTTTACGAAATACAAAGCATTGTCGGCAAACCACGAGACATCTTGCTTTTGCTTAAAGAGCCTTTGAAAATCAGCGAAAAAACTAATATCATCAAAAAATTAGCAAGTATAAAACAGGGCGAAAAAACTACAATTACAATCGACTTTTACAACAATATCCCGGAAAAAATCATTGAACTTTTCCCGGACAAAGAACTGACAATCAACCAGATTATCCAGATATTCGACCAAACAGCAAACTTTAACGAATTCTCTGCCCAAATCAAAAAATTGGTCGGCAGCAAAGCCCTGAGGCTCAAGCAATCTGAACTCCAAAACCTCTATTTGCAATACCGCGACCTATTTAGTACTTATCGAATCATTTACTATCTTTACATTAGCGGACTGGTTGCAGATTACTTGATAGACTTCCGAAACCAGCATTTTGTGCTTATCTTACAAAAACTATCTGAAGAACAATACCTTAACCGCATCTACAAACACATTTCGCCTTTTGTCACAAAAGAACGCGCTCTGGAAGTATTCGAAAAAATACCCAAATTCGAAGGGCAAAACTTTGCACATAAAGCAGTCAATTACTGGATTTACTTCCATCACAACATTGTTTTACAAACCTTATACGACTCTGTTGACGAACTAACTCAATTCATCAACACAAACCACAAAGACAAAAACTTTAACCAGAAACTACGCCAGTACTTAAAAACATATTCACACGCAAAATACCTTACAGAATTACAGGACAAAATCGAAAAACAACAACACGACTGGCTTAAAATCATCGAATATTACGTTAGCAACATTGGCTTTCTCAAAAGCAACTGGAAACACCTCCACCAGTCTGCTCAAATTATTTTAGATGAACAACCATCAAATTTCATTGCACGAATGCTTTTGGGCTGGACTACTCTAATACTCTCTGAAGATAACGACCAGTTATCCAGAGCATTAGACGATATTGCGCTGGGATTTAATTTGTGGCGAATGCAAACTGGCACAACAATTGAGCAGTTTATTGACAAAATCAATTTATTTTACAAATTTCTGGAAAACATCAATTACGACCTCAAAGCCAAAGTCGAAGGCTTGTTTGCCATTAAAATTACAAACACCTGGCTTCAGGAATTCAACAAAAAATTTATTGATATAACCTAAAAACCAAGCAAAATGATTGAACAAATTAACATAGAGTTACTCAAACTCCAGGATGAATTAAATAAGCTCAAATCTGCTTCTGAGCAAATCGCACAGGCTGGCAAACTCAGCTCCGAAGTCATTGAAATGGGACAAACACTTAACGAAAAATACCGCGATTATCTTAAAAAAGTCCAGGACTTAGTTTCTGACTATCTCAACAAAACATACAAACACACTGAAGAAAACCTTACTAAACTTTTCTACAGCTTCCAGCAACGTATCGAAGAAGAAGAAGAAATCCTCAAAAAATTCTCAAATCTTTCTGCACAAAGCGAAGACCTGTTTAAACAGGTGGTCAACTCGATTTTAGAAGAAAACAAAAAGCAAACCGACAAGCTTGTTAAACAAATAACAAAAGCTTTAGACGACCAGAAAAAACTCCTTGACCAATACGCTCAAAAAACTCACCAGTCAGTCGAACAGCTTACCACTGAACATAAGAAAAAACTTGAAGTCGAGCAGCAAATCCTTAATAGCTACTTAGACCTCGCAGAAAAAACTGCCAAACTAACTAAAGTCATCGAAAATATCAACTTCCCTAAACGCCTCGACACTTTAGACACAAAACTGGACGCACTGAACAAAAAGCAGGATTCTTATTTCGACGACATTATCAAAACTCAAAACAAAAGCTCTGACGCTCTCCTGGACAAACTGGAAACAGTACTTACCAACCAGGAAGAAATGTACGCTATGATTGAGAAAAACCGCAAAAAAATTAACGGTAACAAAGTCCTGCTATGGATTATTTTCATCATCAATTTAGCATTTTATGCTGCTGCAATAACTGGATTCCTGCGAATATTTACTGACTTTTTCGACTCATTCTGCAAATAATTTACTTACATTTGCACAAACAAATTTACGCGCACAATGCTCTTGAGCTACGACCAAATTATGTCCCAACTTTCAAAGGGCCAATTTGCTGCCATTTACTTTTTAATGGGCGACGAACCGTATTTCATCGATCAAATCACAAATTTTATTCAACAAAACGCCCTCCCGCCCGAACAACGCTCTTTCAACCAGATTACAATCTTCGGCAAAGACACTAATGTACGAGAAATTATTAACACTGCTAAGCGCTATCCCATGATGGCTGAACGTATGGTCGTTATCGTCAAAGAAGCGCAAAACCTCAGAAACATCGAAGACCTTAGTTTTTACGTGCAAAAGCCGCAAAAATCAACTGTTTTAGTCATAAACTATAAGTACAAAAACCTCGACAAACGCAAAAAGCTTTACAAAAACTTACAAAAAGCCGATTACGCTGTTATTTTCGAATCTAAAAAACTGTACGACAACCAAATACCTCGCTGGATAAACGGTTACCTGCAACAAAAAGGTTATCGCATTGACCCTGTAGCTCAGCAATTACTTACAGAACACATTGGCAATGACCTCAGTAAAATTGCCAATGAATTAGAAAAATTAGCAGTGCTTTTGCCTAAAGGTACGATGATCGATGCTAAAATCATTGAGCAAAACGTCGGTATTAGCAAGGATTACAACACTTTTGAACTGCAGCGCGCCCTGGGTGAACGCAACTTTTCCCGTGTTTTTCAAATCACAGATTATTTTGCGCATAATCCCAAAGCTGCACCTTTTGTTGTGGTTATTTCGTCGCTTTACTACTATTTTACGAAAATCTTGAAAGTGCATTTCTCGCCTAAAAAAGACAAAAATTCGCTGTCTAAGCTGTTGGGCGTACATCCGTTTTTTATTCCAGAATATCAGAAAGCTGCGCAGAATTACCCACCCGCACGAATCGTAAAAATTATTAAACTTTTGCGGGAGTATGATTTACGAAACAAAGGAGTTAACAATGCTTCAACTCCTCCCGGTGAACTTCTGCGGGAACTTATGTTCAAAATCCTGTACGCCTGATCATTTTTTCCCTGTTAAAAAAACAAATTTTTCGTCCCGGTGTTGGGCTGATGTACATTTTTCGCACAGTTGCCGTAAATAGGTGATTAGCGTTAAGTTGCAGCATGTTTAAATAGCTCACCGCGATAAAGCAATTACGTATAATTTACAGCAAACAAGCAGAATCCGGCTAATTCAGGCTTTTTCGAAATAAACCACCTGCCCAAAGAAGGAAAAAGACGATAAGTCGATGGAATTGCTTTTTTGGCTGATTTTTCGTTACTTTGCAAATCCCGTTGCGAAACGGTAAAACGATCAAAAATTTAACGATGAGCAATAAATTAATCGCAATAGTCGGCCGTCCTAACGTCGGTAAATCAACACTTTTCAACCGTTTAACCCATAGCCGTGCTGCTATTGTAGACGAAAAAGCAGGAGTTACGCGCGACCGCCATTACGGCACATGTCAATGGGAAGACCACCAATGTAGCATCGTTGATACTGGCGGGTATGTTACAAATTCCGATGATGTTTTCGAATCTGAAATACGCAAACAGGTCCAACTTGCAATTGACGAAGCAGATTTAATACTTTTCGTCGTGGATGTAACCACTGGCATAACAGATTTAGACCAACAAATAGCACGTTTATTGCACAAAAGCAAAAAGCCTGTGCTTTTAGTCGTCAATAAAGTGGATAATGACAAACGCATAAACGACGCTTATGAGTTTTACGCCCTGGATTTTGACGATTTATTTATGATTTCAGCCACAAACGGAATTGGTGTCGCAGATTTGATGGAACGGGTTTTCGAGATTATTAAACCAGAACAGGCACAGGAACAAGAAGAATTACCGCGTTTTGCTGTTGTTGGTCGTCCAAATGTTGGTAAATCGTCGTTTATCAATGCTTTAATCGGCGAGCAAAGACACATTGTTACGCCAATCGCCGGTACTACCCGCGATGCCATTGACACGCATTATAAAAAATACGGCATGGAATTCATACTGGTAGATACTGCGGGAATGCGGCGAAAATCACATGTAAAAGAAGACGTTGAGTTTTACTCAGTTATGCGTACAATACACACAATAGAGCGAGCCGACGTTGTTTTTTTGATGATCGACGCAACAGAAGGCGGTATTACATCGCAAGATTTAAACATTTTCCGGATTATACAGAAAAATCACAAAGGCATCGTTATTTTAGTCAATAAATGGGATTTAATCAAAAAAGACAGTAACACGCACAACGAATTCCGTAAGCAAATCCACGAACGAATCGCTCCATTCACTGACGTACCGATACTTTTTATTTCTGCTTTGCACAAACAAAGAATCTATCAAGCCTTGCAAACAGCCTTACGCGTTTACCAAAACCGTAAGCGTAAAATTAAAACCTCTGAACTGAACAGTGTACTGTTGCCTATTATCGAACAAACCCCGCCTCCTGCACATCAAGGTAAATACATCAAAATCAAGTACGTAACACAGCTGCCATTAGCATATCCGGCTTTTGCATTTTTTGCCAATCACCCAAAATGGATCAAAGAGCCGTATCGTAGATTTTTAGAAAACCGTATCCGTGAGCATTGGGATTTTCACGGCGTGCCAATCGAAATTTTCTTTAAGGACAAATCGCCCAGATAATCAGTCATCCGTACCATTAAACTTTTTCCACAGGTCAGGACGAAGGCGTTTTGTGCGGTCGATAGACTGCTCAAAACGCCATTTTTCTATTGCTTTATGGTTGCCAGAAAGCAGCACCTGTGGCACTTTCCAGCCTTTAAAGTCTGCTGGTCGGGTATAAACAGGTGGGGCGAGCAAATCGTCCTGGAACGAGTCTGTCAATGCAGATTCACTATCGCCTAATGCTCCAGGCAAAAGACGCACAACACTATCGACAATTACTGCAGCTGCCAATTCTCCGCCGGATAATACATAATCGCCAATGGAAATTTCTCGAGTGATAAGATGGTCGCGCACACGCTGGTCAACGCCTTTGTAATGGCCACAGAGTATTAAAATTTTATCAAGTGTGGAGAAATAATTTGCCAGTTTCTGGTTGTAAGTCTCTCCGTCAGGTGTGGTGTAAATTATCTCGTCGTATCCACCGCGTTTGTTTTTCAGGTCTTCAATGGCATTGTAAATCGGTTCAATCATTAGCACCATGCCAGCTCCGCCTCCATATTGGTAATCGTCAACCTGTCCATAATCGTTAATTGCATAGTTTCTCAGGTCAATAACATTTATTTCGACCAATCCCTGGTCTTTAGCGCGCTTAATTATCGAATATTCAAACGGACTTTCTAAAATTTGCGGCACAACTGTCAAAATATCAATTATCATGATGACAGGATGTTATATTTTTTTATCTTTCGCAGTACTAAAATACATCTTTATCAGTTTTTTCTCAAAAATTACCTGCAAGATTGTCATAAAAATCTTTTTGGCTTAAATCTTGAGCTTTCCTATAAAAACCCAAAAACATAAAAAAATGTCAGCAAAAGCTCGTTTTATCGTATGGTTAATCATGATTCCAATCATGTCTGTGGTAGCGATTTTCATTGATTTAAAATATTTTACCACGCTGTTTTATCTGACATCATTCCATGTAATTACAACAATTTTAGGTATTCTAATTCTCTGGTTTGTTGTGGTTGTAAGCCGCAATACTGGACGGATTCTGGCTAAATATGGCCGTCAGGGAGATATTCCTCGAATGGAAACAAATGTTTTGGTCGATAAAGGTCCTTATGCCAAAATGCGTCATCCTATGCACTTTGGACTTTTATTCCTGCCATTAGGTTGGGGACTTTTGCTGGGTTCACCGACTTTCATATTTATAATTGCGCCTTTAGAAATGATTTTTATTTTGATTATGATTAAATTAGTTGAAGAACCTGAAGCTCGTCGTAAATTTGGACAACAATACGAACATTATAGCAAAGATAAACCATGGTTCTGTATCAGGCTCGATTGTATTAAAGAGCTTTTGAAAAAAGTCGAAAAATAAACCGGCAAATTCTTTAACATATAGGTTTTAGTTTTTAACTTTGTTAAAAATTGAAGTAAAATTTTCCCGGAATGCTTGAAATTTTCATGGCAAATAAAAAGATTATTCTTACTGACGAGCCAAACGAATATTACATTAAATTTAAGGACCGTAAACAGCTTAAAGACCTGTTAGACAAATTTTTCGAAGGCTTTTACACAGAAATATACATTTATCATCCGGATTTAAACGAATTGTTTAAAAATCTAAAAGTCTTTTTTACATACATTGAATCGGCTGGCGGTATAATCTTCAACACACAAGGCCAAATACTCTTTATCCGTCGAGCCAGTATCTGGGATTTGCCCAAGGGAAAGCTTGAAAAAGGCGAAACTCCACAAGATGCAGCGCTTCGTGAAGTCAAGGAAGAATGCGGATTAGACGATCATTTGATTATACTTCAGCACATTAAAGATACTTACCACATTTTTAAACGTTCTGACAAGAAATTTTTGAAAAAAATTTACTGGTTTAAAATGCTTTACAAAGGCGACAAAGAGCCTCAACCGCTTAAAGCTGAAGGAATTACTGATATACGTTGGTTTGACCCGGGCGAACTGGATAAAATCTTAAATTACACTTATCCCAACATTATACCTTTAATCAAAGAAGTCATCTAAAATGAGAATCCTTCACACCTCAGACTGGCACATAGGACGAAACCTGCATAACAATATCTTAAAACCTGAATTCGAGCTTTTTATCTCCTGGCTAAAGAGAACTATCGAAGAACAAAACATCGATATTTTACTTATTGCCGGAGATATTTTCGATGTTGCTTTTCCTTCATCTACAGCGCAAAGCATGTATTATCAGGCTCTCGCAGACTTAATCAAAACTCCGCTGAAAAAAGTCATTATTCTCGCTGGTAATCACGATTCTGTGTCTCATCTCAAAGCGCCTTCGCATATACTAAAAGCGCTTAATGTCGAAATTTTCGCTGGTTTGGACGATTTAGACAAGTTAATTTACCCTTTTCCTGAAAATGAGCCTCAACTGGTATTTGCCGCTGTACCATACATCAGACAATTTGACCTGTTACGGCTAAATCAAAACATCGATAGCTCATCGCAAATCCGTTTTAACATCGCACAGATTTACAATATTTTATACGAAAAAACCGAACCTTATCGAAAGCAAGGTCTGCCTATCGTTGCAACAGGCCATCTGTTCGTTACAGACGGCAGTTTTGACGCGCAAGACCAGGAAGAATATTCCCTTGGCGGGCTGGTGGACATACCAGCCCGCCACCTGCCAAATTTCGATTACATTGCTTTAGGCCATGTACATAGACCTATGCGAATCGGCAACACAAACATCTATTACAGCGGTAATCCGTTTTTGATGGGCTTTAATGATATTCGCAAACCTCATCACAAACGCGTAATTATTTACGATACAGAAACCCGCGAAATTACATCTGTCCAGGTGCCGCTTTTACGACAATTCGTCAAATTCGAAGGTGCTTTAGACCAAATCATAGAACAACTACGTAGTTTTCGCACAACAGGCCAACTACAACCTGCTTTTGCTTCTGTCGTCGTTACTGAATATCCCGACACTTACGCACAAACCGTGGCCGATAAAATCCGCAGCATTAAAAATCCGCAAATCTCTGTCATTGACCTGAAAATCCTGCCTAAATTCGACCAGCTGCAGGCTACCATCGACGAACAACGCTCTTTGAAAGAAATTTCCGAAATCGAAATATTTAAAACAATTCTAAAGCAGCAAAACATCGAGAAACAGAAATACAACCAGCTTCTGGAAACATTTATGCAGCTTTTAGAAGCTTTAAAACAGCAAGAATAAACGGCCCAAAGCAAATATAAGCTCACGCACCCTTGAACATGCGAAAATTTTTGTTTTACATATTGCTGATGCTTCTGACGCACCAGAGTTTTTCGCAATTACAACTGAACCTGGCAAAAAAACACAAAAGCGATACAGTTTTAGTGACTAAAGCCCTGACTTACGGACCTGACAGCAATATTTACATCGCAGGTATTTTACAAAACTCTCTTTCTCACGCCTGGTTGAAAAAATTAGACGATTCAGGACATGTAAAACTCAGTGTGTATTTTAGCCAATACAAACATGTTATACCCAGTAGCATTGCTATTACGCCTAAAAACGAAATTGTGATAACAGGTTACAACCAACCTGAGACTTACGGCCAAATGTATATCTGGGTGGCAAAGTTCAGTCCAAAAGGCAAACTTTTGTGGGAACGCGTTTTCTCGAAATTTGGTAATAGTTTTGCCGTGAAAGCCATTGCTTTGCCTGACAACAGCCTGATTTTAGCTGCAAACATGGATAAAAAATTTACCAATCAGTTCGACTGGCTGGTTTTAAAACTCGATTCTCTGGGCTTTATAAAATGGTGGCATAATTACGGCACGCCCGACGACGACAAAGTCAATGACATGAGTCTGTTGCCAAACGGTGATCTGGCTTTAGCAGGATATTATCGAATCAATAAAGGCAAACGTAAAATTGCTGTTACAAGTGTAATAGATACTGCTGGTAATGTGCTGTTTACAAGATTTTTCAAATTTTTCGCCCTATCGGAAGCCACAGTTGTTACAAGCACACAAGACACAGGTATTGCTGTAAGTGGATTTTTCAAAAATAAATTCGGCAGTAATAATCTTTTTATCGAAAAATTGTCAGTTTTCGGAGATAGCCTGTGGGCTGCTGTTTTGCCTATGGCTTATCAAAGTGTACCTTTTTCTTTGTTGCAAACTTCTGACAAGTCGCTGTTCTTGGCCTTTACGCTGTGGTCAGGAAAATTTCCTTACACTAATTTAGGGGTAGCAAAATTCGACAACAACGGCAAGCTAAAATTTTTACGTTTACTCAACCGTGGTAGCGACGCTTTAATAGGACAACTCATTGAAAGTCAGGACAGTAATATTTATCTCCTCACGTCAATGTATCTAATTGATTTTGGCTGGAGTTTAGGTTTAATAAGTTGCAGTTCGCCGCATAACACTGATTTGCAATTCATTGCGCCAGTTAAAAAATTTTCTACCGACATCAGAGATTCGATATTTTTTAAAGCATGTTTAAAAGGCTATGAAATGCCGCAAAAAATAATTATTTATCGCAATTCTAAGGCTATTGACACAATTACCACCCTGAAAATTGCTTTGCAAAACGATTGTCAGTTTTATTTTGAAAAATTTTTACCATTAAAATTTGGTTATAACTTTTTCACTTTTCAGGTAATTAATTTCAAGGGTAAAGCTTTTAAACGGTCGCGTATCATACTACGATTGCCATTTCCAAAATTCAGGTGATATGATGTTTAAAAATAAAGTTTATTTCAATGCCAAATCACAGGAATTTTAACTAATTTAGTAAACTCAAAAAATTCGCAGATAAGTCAGAAAATCGATGAAAACTAAAATTGCAAGCATCTTAGTACTAACGATTTTAATTATTTTTACTGTTAGCTGGAAATCATACACAATTTACCACCCAACCTATTCACCACAAACCATCTGGCAATTGTCAAATCCCTGGGTTAGCAGGCTAATGGACTCGTTGACTTTAGACGAAAAAATCGGACAACTTTTCATGATACCAGTCCATCCCGACGATCCTCAGAGCATTGAAAATGCTTTAAACCTGATAAAAACTTATCACATTGGCGGGATTATACTTTTTCGTGGCACTCCGCAGCAAGTCGCCAAAACAGTACGAACATTGCAACAGGCTTCTAAAATTCCACTTTTTGTGGCTATCGACGCAGAATGGGGACTTGCCATGCGAATTTACAACACCCCACGATATCCTTACCAGATGACTTTAGGCGCAATAAAAGACAATCGCCTCATTTATCAAATGGGCCTGGATATCGGACGACAACTCAGGACTTTAGGCATTAATATAAACTTTGCTCCTGTTGCCGACATCAACAACAATCCACAAAACCCTGTTATAGGCATACGCTCTTTTGGTCAAAACCCTGTAAACGTGGCAGCTAAAGCCTTTGCATACATGAAAGGCTTGCAAGATGCTGGCGTAATTGCTGTTGCCAAACATTTCCCCGGACACGGCGACACTAAAACCGACTCGCACAAAGACTTACCCATAGTTCCTTACGATTACGAGCATATTTACAAATTTGAACTTTACCCATTTCGACAGCTTATCAAAACAGGCGTTCTGGGCATTATGGTCGGACACCTGTATTTGCCCAAATTAGAACCTGCTGTCAACACACCTGCAACTTTATCGCACAATATCGTAACAGGACTGTTGCGCGACTCACTTAAATTTAACGGCTTAATCTTCACCGACGCACTCGACATGCAGGGAATTAGCAAATACTACGCAACCGGCGAAGCTGAAATCCGCGCACTTTTAGCAGGTGACGATGTTTTACTCATGTCCCGCAACGTGCCTATGGCTTTTAACAAAATCAAAAACGCTATTAACTATGGCGAAATACCTGAAAAAATCCTCAATCAGGCTGTAAAACGCATTCTTGTTGCTAAAGCCTGGCTAAAATCGCACAATAGCTTTGCCTACCCGACCAATGACCAGGTTTTAACCCAAAAACTAAACCAGGACAATACCCGTGTTCTCATCGATAAATTATACCGCAACGCAATTACTATAATCAAAGATGCACCACAACAAATCCCAATCAAACACCTGGAAAAACACAAAATCGCTGCCGTTGCCATCGGCAACGGCAAACCAAACGAATTCTTAAAATACCTCAGCTTTTACGCCAAAATCGACAAATTCACTATCAGCAAAAACGCTAAATACCAGGATTTTGAAAACCTACGAAAAAAAATCTCAAAAAAATACGACATTATCATCGTTAGCATTCACAATACAAACGACTTTAACACAAAAACTTACAGCATAACCGACAATACTTTCTGGTTTCTGTCGCGTTTAGCCCTTGAAAATAACATTATTTTAGACCTCTTTGCCAGTCCTTATGCCCTTAACCGCTTTCCAAACCTGGACAAAATAAACACAATCATCGTCTCATACCAGGATACAAAACCAGCGCAAATTGCCTCAGCACAAATCATTTTCGGCGGTTTTGCTGCTAATGGACAACTCCCGGTTGACACCAAAATTGCCCAATATGGACAAAGCATCCAGACCCAACGAATCAGAATTAATTACAAATCACCTGCAGAACTGGGACTTAATCAAACTTACTTAAAACAAATCGACTCTGTCGTTGCCAACGCCATTGACAGCGGCGCATTCCCAGGTTGCCAGATTCTGGCTATAAAAGACACATCAGTGTTCTTTTACAAAGCTTACGGCTATTATACCTACGACAAAAAACATCCTGTCACGCTCAATACCATCTACGACCTGGCATCTATCACAAAAATCGCAGCCACTACCCTGGCTCTAATGAAACTCTACGAACAGGGAAAATTCGACATAAACGCAAAACTTTCGCAATACCTACCTGACTTAGATACCACCAACAAAGCAAACTTAAAAATCATCGATATTCTCACACACCAGGCCCGACTCTACCCCTGGATACCTTTTTACCTGCACACTTACATAAAACACACTCATTTCCTCAACCCTGAAATCTACTCAGACACCCCAAAACCTGGCTATACAACACAGGTTGCTAAGAATCTTTACATCCTCAACTCTTACCGCGACTCCATATACAAACAAATCCTGGAATCCCGACTACTCAGACGAAAACATTACCGTTACAGTGACCTGGGATTTTACCTGTTCCAGCGCTATATCGAAAAAGCCACCCAAATGCCCCTCGACCAATACGTAACACAAAACTTTTACGAGCCGCTTGGCGCTTACACAACTCGCTTTACACCATTGAAATACTTTCCAAAATCGCAAATCGCCCCAACCGAGCAAGATACTTTCTTCCGCAACCAGCTTGTGCAGGGCTATGTTCACGATTACGGTGCAGCTATGTTGGGCGGCGTAGCAGGACATGCTGGGCTTTTTTCCAATGCCAATGACCTGGGAAAAATCTTTCAAATGTTGCTTCAAAAAGGCTTTTACGCAGATCGACGCTACTTTGAACCTCAAACTATCGAACTATTTACCACAAAACCGTTTAAAAACAGCCACAGGGCTTTAGGCTTTGATAGCAAAGACTGCAAAGATGTTTCATTTGCAGCACCACAGGCCAGTTGCAACAGCTTTGGACATACAGGCTTCACAGGTACAATGGTATGGGTCGATCCTGAGTATAATTTCGTTTACGTCTTTTTGTCAAACCGCGTGTACCCCACGATCAAAAATTATAAAATCAACTCCATGCACGTTAGAACAGTTATTCATTCGTTATTTTACCAGGCAATGGGTGTTTTCGAACCTGCTTCAGACAAATAGTAAATCTTAGTTTTATGAAGAGAATCTTTTTCATACTGATTTTGAGCATATTATTGTTTAGTTCATGTTTTAAAGAGAAATATTTGCACAATCCGCAGCTAAGCCTTGAATTCGAGACTGATACAGTGTTTTTCGATACAGTTTTTACACAAATTGGCAGTGCCACAAGAATTTTTAAAGTGTACAATCCCTACAATTCTGCTGTTAAAATCGACAAAATTTTTCTTGCTGGCGGTAAGAACTCAACTTTTCGCATAAATATCAACGGACAACCTCGTCTGGAAGCCGATGATGTGATTATACCTGCAAAAGACAGTATTTTTCTGTTTGTAGATGTTACGATTACCCCGAATAAAAGTTACTTAGTCGTGCTTGATTCAGTGATTTTCGACATAGCCGGTAATCTCCAATCAGTAAAATTAATGGCAGTTGGCTGGACTGTGCATTTAGTTAAGCGTCAGGTGATTGAAGGTAATGAAACCTGGGATTCGCAGATGCCTTATTTGATTTATGACTATGCTGTTGTGGATACGAATGCTTGTTTAAATATTGAGCCTGGAACAAAGATTTTTTTGCACCGCGGAGCAGTGCTTTATGTTTTAGGATGTTTAAAAACTAACGGACTTCTGGACAGTGAAGTGGTTTTCGCTACTGACCGTTTAGAGCAGGATTATCAAGACGTCCCCGGGCAATGGGGCGGTATTGTTTTAGACCGTATTAGTCACGGCAATGCTTTTAATTTCACAGAAATAAGAAATAGCACAGTTGGCATATCAATTGATTCTGTGCAGGATACGGTTAGAATTTATAATTGTAAAATCGAACATCAAAGCTACGCCAATGTATTTGCTTCTGTCTCCAACGTCGTAATACTCAACACTTTGCTGGCAGATGCAGGGTGGTATAATGTTGGTTTTATAAAAGGCGGAAATTATGTTCTAATTCACAACACCATAGCCAATTATTACGGCTGGGGAACGATTCGCACCACACCAGCGGTTGCTGTGACCAATTATCAAATCGTCAATGGACAGGCGGTTTTCTGGCAACCTGTTAAGCTTATGATTGCTAATTCAATAATTTACGGCAGTCTCGAAAACGAATTAGTCCTTTCAGCAGCTAATGAATGGGAAAATTTTGATTATTCCATTGAAAATTGTCTGATAAAAACAAAACAATCGTACCAATTTGACAGTTGCATTGTCAATCAAGACCCCGGGTTTGTGGATGTTGAAAAATACGATTTTCATCTGGATTCCATTTCTCCAGCAATAAACAAAGCCAACAGCCAGATTATAAATCTTTATCCTCAAATTTTGCAAAACGATTTAGACGGAAATAATCGTCTATCAGACAGTAAACCAGACATTGGAGCTTATGAATTTGAGCCTGGGCAAAATTGATTTACAATTTTTTTGCATGAAAAAATTTAGTTATTTGCGAAAAATGTTTTAATATTGCAGACCGTTTACAACACAATTTATTTTAAATCAAGCAAAAATTTAACTAACTATGGACGAATTGATTCGTATAGCTGAGCAAGAGTTTACCACAAAACGGGAAACTCCTCTGCCAGAATTTTCCGCGGGCGACACAATTACTGTTTATTACCGCATCAAAGAAGGTAACAAAGAACGTGTACAGGCATTCCGCGGAGTAGTTATTCAAGTACGTGGTAAAGGTATTGGCAAAACCTTTACTGTTCGCAAAATCTCTAATGGTATTGGCGTAGAACGTATTTTCCCATTAAATTCGCCATTTATCGAAAAAATCGAAATTAACAAACGCGGTAAGGTACGTCGCGCTCGTATTTACTACTTGCGTAACCTCTCGGGTAAAAAAGCCCGTATCAAAGAAAGACGCGAGTACAAAAACCAATAAGCTCTTACGCAGGAGGCTGTCTGAACATTCGCTCTTTTATTTTGCGAATAAATTTTTTAGACAGCCTCTTAGCCTTTTATTTTTCGCACTCATTTTATTACGATTTAAGCATAATCCAACAAAAACTTTAAGTCCAAATGGCTAAAAAATCTTCTTCCAAGCATCACACAAAAAAAGACAAAGACCTGGTTGACGCTATTGACCAGGATTTGACTAAATTTGAAGTCTTTTTCGAAAAATACCAAAATCAAATCCTCATCGGCCTGGGCGTTATTTTGCTTATCGTCATCCTTATCTGGGGATACCAAAAATACATCAAAATTCCGCGCGAAAAAGAAGCTATGAGCCAAATGTTTATGGCTGAACGCTATTTCGCTGCTGACTCTTTCAAAATAGCACTCAACGGAATTGACCAATATCCTGGATTTTTAGACATTATCGATAACTACAAAGGCACAAAAGCTGCTAATCTGGCTAAATATTACGCCGGCGTTTGCTACGCTAACTTAGGCGACTGGCAAAACGCTATCGACTATCTTAAACGCTTTAAAACAAAAGATAAATACTTAGGCTCGACACAGTACGGACTAATGGGCGATTCTTACATGCAACTGGGACAAACCGACGAAGCTATTAAAGCCTACAAAAAATCAACCGAAGACTTTGCAAACCATCTGACTACACCTATTTACCTCAAAAAATTAGGCCTTATTTACGAAAAACAAAACAACTACAAAAAAGCACTTGAAATTTACAAAAAAATCTACCTCGAATACCCGGGCAGCAACGAAGCCCGTACTATCGAAAAATACATCGAACGTTGCAAATTGCACTTAGCCGAAAAATAACATTTTCTTTCTCACGCCGTTTATCAAACGAAATGTCAGGCTTTGGGCTTCGCCCAAAGCCTGGCATTTTTTTTAACCTAAACCTTGGCTTCATCTAAAAATAAATCTACCTCTATGCTACTGCTTTAATTTATAAAGTACAAAAATTTTTTTCGGACTTAATGCTACGGGATAGTATAAAGAATCTAATATTCGTTTTGTTCTAACAATTATTGGTAAATATTGACTTTTAGCCATAACAGCTCGTTTATCCCAATCACGATACCGCAAACTATGATTAGAAAATATCACATATTCGGGTAATGAATGTTTTAAGACTGAATTCTTTAAACTCTCTGGAGAAAACATCCAGCATACTACCAATGGTTGCTTATTCAGGGCTAAAGCAAAAAGAGTAGTTTTATTACAGGTGACATAATTTTTTATATCTAATCCCTTGATTTTTTGATAGAAAACTTCTACTTCATAGACTTTTGACTTAGACGTAATTATGCCTTTTAGAACTTCTATTTTTGTAAAGCTTGTGTTTAAACGGCATTTTTTATAATCGCGATAAAAATGATCATAACGAAAACTTAATCCTAAAGCAAATAATAACAACAACCATCCATAAAGAGCATATCTCGAAATTTTATTTAAGTCACTAACTAAAAAGACAAAAATGAGCGAAAAACCGAAAGCACCATTATACGCTATTTTTTTCACGCCAATATTTGAACCTAAAAATGAAAACAAAAGCATAAGTCCGATTAGCAATAGCTC
>WFZV01000265.1 GCA_015489395.1 Bacteroidales bacterium | reverse complement strand
GTATTTATAAACAAACGCTACAATGTGGCAATAATCTGCATTCCAGGCTGTGTCTAAGGTTGTTGTGTAATTAAACGTCAGTACTGTGCCTTTTTTCAAATTGCCGTTAACTATTTGCTCGCCCCAGGTGCTATTAACCGCCCCACGGAAAACATGGCGATGAACATAATTCAAAATATCTGGTGGATTAAGACGATAATCTTTTTGTGGTGCAATAATGCTATCTTCTGTAACCCAGACAGACAAATACAAATTCGCCGAAAGGTCTTGCAAAGCTGCCACCTGGACTTGTATGTTTACATTACGATTGGTGTCTGAGTAAGTATTGTGAATTTCAACGTCTAACAAAAGCGGCTTTTGTAATTCTTTGGCAATGGCATCTGCCCAGGCATTTGGATTTAAAAGCCGCGAACCATTAAATTCTGTACGATCTACCATGCCAACTGGTAACCCCGCTGCATCTGCACCAAAATAATCATTATACTCATTTCCAGCCTGTGTGCGAAAATCAATGTTGTATGGCGGATAATGTGATGGTTTGGCAAAATAACCTACATGTAAGCTCACTGGCACAATATGATCGCAATAATTATTAATCAAACCCTGCAAAATCTCATGAGCTTCAGGGCAATTTCCGCACTTAAAGCCTGTATAATCTTCGACAAGGACTTTTTTTATCGGAACCGAGAGATTGTCGTGACCGCACTGGCCTGATTGCTCTAAATATGGTTTTTGAACAATATCACAACTGTAAATAAAAACTAAAGCGATTGACAGTAAAGCTAATAACTTTTTCATTTTCTGCAGGTTTAAAAATTAAAATGTAGTCGAAACACTGAAAGTAAAACCGTTCGAAGCAGGCATATTTCTACAAACGCCGCCAACACAAATTATACCTTCACGGTGGCGGCCATAACCTATCGAAATTCTCGAACCTTCATGGACATAAGTTACTGACAAATCGTAATAATGAACGCGTTTTTCCACGTGCGGATTGCCGTAATTGTATTGGTCGTAAACAGTAAAATACCAATGTGGCGAAACAGAATATTCAGCAAAAATCATTGCCCATGACCCCATATCTTGCTTAGTATGAAGCATTTGCAGTTCTGTGCGCAAAGCTTTGGTATACGTAAACCGGTAAGTCAGGTCTAAAATTCCGATGTTTGCGTAAATAGTACCGTAACCAACCAGCCCCTGGACAATGTCTTTGTTGTATCGCAGGTTGAGGTATTTGGCTTTAAGCTTGATTTTGCGGCTAATTTTTTTCTCTAATTTAGCGCCGATTTCCTGGTAGAAAACTGTTTTACCTGGCATGAAAAATCGGCTCGTGTAACCTGTGCCGTCGAAAGTCGGTGTTTTTTGAATGGAGCGGACATGGACGAAATCTAAACTGAGCAGGGTTCCGTATTTGCCGCCTAAAAACGATTTACGTTTAAATTTTACGAAAATTTCTGCGCTTCCGCCCATTTCGTTTGTCGGATGAACTGCGTACGGATAAATCGTCTCCAGCGAATAAGCATGAATAGGCACAATTGTTGGCACTGAGTTGATAAAAAGATTGTTCGAAGTGGCATTGCGGTCTGAGCGAAAACTAAAATTATCGTAACGATTGGCAGTAAACACCAGCCCAAAGCCTGTTTTTGAATAACTAACGCTCATGTAAGTTGCCAGGCCGGGTTTGTAAATATACATGTTGTCTGCCGAAGGATCGTTGATTTTATAAGCTTGCTCAAAGTTCAGAGCAAAGCCTTTGTAATTTACATTTATACGTCCTGCCCAGGCAGCGACGTTTTCCGGTAATTTGTAAATCGGATTTTCGTCTGGCTGGTAACGGCTGACAAAGCTACCGCCCATGGTCAGCTCTGGCCCGGTTTTTATATCGAGTAGTTGGTTAAAATTCATTTCGCCGTCAACTGCACGTACAATGCCGGGACCGTAAGACCAGAAAAAGCGTTGGCGACCGATTAAAGCCTTAATTTGTATGCCTTTAACTGGTTTAAGTTTCAAATGTGCGCCATCAAAAGCGTTGTCATAACCCAGTGCGCGGTCTTCGAAAGCCCTGAGTACAAGGCCATTGCCAAATTGATCGTAAAAATTGCCCAGTGTTAGTGTCAAAAATTGCGATTCGTAACTAACAAAGCGATTGGCAATGCCTTTGCCGTTGTATCGCCTGTCGTAGCCCAAAAGTGCGTTTTGATATGCTTCGTACCGCAGTCCAGCACGAAAATGTTTGTAGCTAATGTAGATTTGACCGTAGATATTTGACAAAAGTTTTTCTGCTACGTTGGGTGCATTGATTATGCTGTCGGGTTTGTACGTTTGCGAATTTATTTCAAAATTACCTGAAATTTGCAATTGGTCCTGGCCGTAGCTAAGTAAAAACAGAAAAACAAAAGCTAAAATACCGACAAATCGTTTCATGACTTAGGTTTTTATTTCTTTGACGTAGTATCTAATTGAGCTTTTAGTTTTAGCAATTGGTTGTAGATTTCCTGTTCGTCACCGGGTGCAAAACCAGTATGCTGCCAGAAAATTTTGCCATTAGGTTGAATGATGAACGAATGTGGAATATTTATTACGTTCATTGCACGTTTGAAATCGCCGTTTGGGTCTAAAAGAATCGTAAAATCATCCCAGCCACGGCTGTTGACAAAAGGTGCGACGCGGCTTTGTGTGCGGGCATCGTCGATTGAGACAACAACGATTTTTACGTCGGTTTCATCTTGCCAGTCAGGATATAAGTCTGCCAGAGTATTTAACTCGACAATACAGGGTTTACACCATGTTGCCCAGAAGTCCAGAAAGATAGGTTTTCCGTCTTTGAGCAAATCCCTGGTGTTAATGGTTTTACCGTCCAGAGTTTTTAAATCGACAGAAGGCAAGGTAAATTGTTGAGCAAATGAAATATTTAGCAAAATTAAGCCTAAGGTTAAAACAATAATTTTTTTCATAGTCCTGATGATTTAAGCATTTCAGTAGAAATTTTAAGCAAATTAACAATAAAACGAAAAATTTTAAAAATTAATCTTCGTCTTCGTTCTCCATTGGGACTATAGTTGCGTTATAGTAATCTTTGAATGCTTTGACCAAACGATTAATTTCCGTATAGTCCAGTCCCAGCTCCACATCAGAATTACTTATGTTTCCGTCAGCATCTGTGGAATACTGTTTTATGATTTTGCCTTTGTAAAAGTAAATTCGTTTTTGTGTGCCGTCGTAATCATCTTTTTCGTAAGCAAAAGCCAGTCCCCACGGCATATAAAAGAATTCGTAATATTCTTCGCTGGCTGCCCGGGTTACGTGTCCTGTCACAAAGTTGTTAAGCACATCGTATTCTAATTGAACATTAAAGTTTCCAATTGCTGGTATATCAGGACTTGCGTCTAATGAAAAATTAATTACACGTATAGGAGCTTCTTCGTTTTCTTTTGCCTGTGCCATATTTTTTTTAGCTTCATAGTATCCTGCCCGTATTTGTTTTATGATTTTTTGTATCTGGGCTTTTGTTAATTTCTGGTTTTGTACGTGAGTTTGAGCTTTGGAAGCAATAGAGATCAGGAGCAGCAAAGCCAGTACAATGCTAAATTTTTTCATTTTTGTAGATTTAAAGTTTCGTATAAGTTACAACTTTATAAGTTTTTGTGTTAAAGTTTTTGACGAAATTTTAGCTTTAATAAAGTACACGCCTGGAGTTAGGCCTTTTATATTTATATAATGTGTACTTGAACTGCCCAGATCAAAAGATTTAATTAATTGTCCGTTTTGGTTAAAGATTTGAATATGAGCGTTTTGGGTTAAATCTAAATAAACATAGTCCCTGGCAGGATTAGGATAAATTTTCAGTTGTTCATCTGAACTGAAGGAATTTACATTTGTTATGGCTAAAACGTCTTGTTGACGGGCTGTGTAAACAGCTTTTGTTTGATCGTCCTGTACAAAAACAACCAGTTGTGAGTTATTCGGATTTATCTGGCTGGGTGCAGTGTAGCTAATAGGCAAAACAATAGTATCGCCTTTGTTGACACTGTCAATAGCAAATCCATCGGCATCTGGAAACATTTTACGCATTACGTCCGGAAAGTTTGTTTCTCCGTTAGAGCCTGGAGGACTGGAATATGTTTTGTCTTCGATCCAGACAACGTGCGCATGTAAAGGTCTAACGATGTATGTTACAGGAATTAGCAGAACTTCAAAGTTGAAAGTCTGGTTTTTGACCTGTGGTTTTCTAAAAATAACTTTAAACAAAGCATTAAATTTTGAATAATTAGCATCAATCAAAGTTTGAGAAACCAGACTTGGTTGGCCGTGACGAGTGCCGTCAATAACTACATGTGGAACGCCTGTAACTCCATAATAATTTACCCGAGCATCTGATTCTGTTGGGTTAAAATCATACATAGGGTCTGTTCCTGGCCACGAGGTATGATAAGCTATATGAATAACCTTTCCCTGATTTTGAGCTAAAAGGCTATTTAGCTGCGGGTTTTGCTGCGCACAAGGATTGCAAGAAGCTTGAGTAAAATGCTCAACAAGAGTAATATGTCTGTAGGCTGTATCCCAGGCTGCAACAGTGTATAGTAATGTATCATCGTGGTTATAAGTGTCTATTTGCCCGTTAAGTTGTGAAACCCAGAATTTTACATTATAAACCGTATCAGTTTCAAAGGTTATATTTTTATTCAAGTTCAGACTAATAGTTTGTCCAAAGTTTATAGTATGGTTTAAATCGACAGTTGTTGTGTCCTGTCCATTGATTGAGTATTTAAATTCCAAACTGTGAATGGTATCTACACCATAATTTCTAATCAGTAGCGAAAGTGAAGCAGGTTTATTTGTTTTCATAAAAGGAGCCAAATTGCAAGCCATTAGTGCGATTGAACGTTGTGGTTTCTCAAAAACTAAGATATTATCGACGTAAAGCAAATATTCATCGTGGCTGTTGTTGCGCCATGCTATTCGGACAGCCTGGTTAGCATAATCTGATAAATCTAAAATTCTTGTGGTCCAGGTTGTATTTTCTGCAGAAATAGAAAAAACTGTGTCGTAAAGGCTGAGACTATCGGGATGTGCTGTATCTGTCGTAACCAGAACCTGATAACCGTCAGGATATTCTGCCAGTGGAGTGTAAGCCTGCCACATAACTGCAGGATGTGCTGATAGCTGAATTGGCGGAGTAATCATCCAGTCGTCAGCAGTCCGGTCTCCATTCTCGTACCAGGAAGTGCTAATGGCGTGTCCGTGATAGACTATCCACGTTTCTAATCCGCTATAATGTGGAGTTAGACCGTCGTTATCAATCATTATCATGTCACCTTCGTGATAATTTTCAAAATCCTGACTGTAAAGAATGGAATCGGACTGTGCAAGAGAAGCTGAAATAAAAATAAATAATGTGAGTGCTTGAGTAATAAGTTTTTTCATGCTTTTCGGTTTTTAGTAAAATTTTAGATAAAATTGGACTTTATTTTTTAAATAAAAATGTCGACTTTTGAAATAAACTTTAAAAAAGGTTAATTATGAGTAAAAAGTTGCTTTTTGTGCTTATTGCCAGTTTGTTGGCGTTAGCTGGGTTTTCGCAAAATCTTTCGATTCTTACGATAGATGATCAGGATGTGTCGAATGATACTTTTACAGTGACAATTGAGCAGCCTTTTGAGGATTTATCTGAGCATTTTTTGATTCGAAACAACGATAATTCAGATTATCAGGTTAAAATCAGGTTTAGTATTTTATCGTTAGTCGATGGAGTAGGGTATGGCTTTTGCTGGGACCAGTGTTATGCAAATATTCGAGATGGTTTTACTTCTGGAGCTGTAACCATTAATGCAAATTCTACCGATAGCAGTGATTTTACAGTAGATTATTCGCCTGATGGAAACAATGGAATTAGCATTTTTCGATTTGATTTTTATGTGGAGGGCATGAGCGATACAACTTCGCTTTTCGTTAAATTCGTTCTCCAGCAGTCAAATGTTGCTTCTGTTGACAATCAGGTTAAGGTCTTTCCAAATCCGGCAAGTGATTATGTGATTCTGGACTTACCTAAAAATGGAAGTTATAATGTTGAAATTTTCAATCAGTTTGGACAACGTGTTATGTTTAAACAGGTTAAATCGCAGAAAATAAATTTACATTTAGACCTTGACGC
>WFZV01000264.1 GCA_015489395.1 Bacteroidales bacterium | reverse complement strand
TTTTTATTTTAAACTTAGCATTTTTCTAAAACATATAAAAGTTTTTACATTTATCCTGGTTTAAAACGATTCAAATATGGACATCAAAACTAAAATACAACAGCTCTTTACACAAAGCTTTGGCAGTAAACCAACAGAAATTCAGCGACTTCCGCGCTCTGGTTCGATTAGACAATATTTCCGCATTAAATCGAACGGCCAATCTGTTATTGCAACATATAACCCCAACCTGCTCGAAAACCAGGCATTTGTCTATATGTCGAATTTTTTTAAACAAAAAGGCCTCAATGTTCCAAAAATCTATAAATTTTTCTCTGACAAACATATCTACTTCCAGCAAGACCTTGGCGATACAACGCTTTTCGACGTTTTAAAACATCAAACTGACTTAACAGAAATCTACAAAGATATCCTGCAGCACTTACTAAAATTCCAGACTTCGACACAAAATTTTGATTGGACAAGGACTTATCCGGTACAACGCTTTGACTATCAAGCTTATATGTTCGACCTGAATTACTTTAAATACCTTGTGCTAAAACTAAATAACATCAACTTCCACGAAGCCATTTTACAACAAGAATTTGACAATCTGGTTCGGTTTGTACTACAAACACGCAGCGACTTTTTCGTTTATCGCGATTTTCAATCAAAAAACATTATGATTCACGAACAACAATTCTATTTCATTGACTATCAAGGCGGTAGACAGGGCAATATCTTTTACGACTTAGCTTCTCTACTCTACGACTCCAAAGCGCAACTGGACGAACAGCTCAGAGCTGACTTAGAGCTATATTATTATCAAATCTCAAAGCCCTTCCACGGACTTGATTTTCAACAATTTGACCGATTTTTCTACGCAAATGTTTTGATACGAAAACTGCAGGCTTTTGCAGCATACGCCCTGCGTGGCCTGGTCGAACACAAACCACACTTTCTAACTTCTATCCCATACGTAATCAAGGACTTAACCCAACTCTTAAAATCTGGCAAAATACCAATTCAATTTAACGAGCTTCAAAATGCTGCAGCTCAACTTGCAGAAAAATTCCCCCACGGTAAGAAAAAACTCAACGTTAATCTCCGAATCAACAGTTTTTCATATCACTTCACAGGTTACCCAAAGGACGAAGCTGGACATGGCGGTGGATTTGTCTTTGACTGTCGCTCACTTCCAAATCCCGGGCGGGTGGACGAACTGAAAAACCTTACCGGCCTGGATTCTGAAGTGAAAAAATGGATCGAAGCACACCACGAATTCGAACAATTCCTGGGTAATGCGTTTAAATTAGTGTCCATGGCACTGGAAAACTATCATCAACGAGGCTTTACTGAATTACAGGTAAATTTCGGCTGCACAGGCGGACAACACCGCTCTGTTTATTGTGCTGAAAAATTAGCTGAAATGCTACAGGATTACTATGAACTAAACTCACTGACAATAAAGCATTTAGCACTGGAACAAAATAAAATAGCAGGAGGCGAACGCTAAGCTGTACCACTTTGCTGCTTAATGTCTTCTTCGCCTCCTGCTCTGTCTGGTAAAAGCTATTTTATAATTCTGGGCTGGTTAAAAGCAAATTCGCATCAACGTTAGGTTATCGTTGCATTTGCTGCTCAATGCTGATTGCACGCTTAATGTCGATTGGCTCTCCATTGAGAAAGGCAACGACAAATGGCTTTGTTTTCACAGTAATTCGCAGGGATTCAGCGATTTGCTTTGCCTCTGCATAAGTTTTAAACTCGCCGATAAAATACTTGTAACGTCCATCAAGAAAGGCATTGTAAGTTGGTCGTCCGTCCTTGCCGTAATAACGATAAATTTTAGCCCGGATTTTTGCTGGCGTCCATGGCTTTGTATCTGAGAGGATTTGTACTCGGTAAATCAAGTCAAATGTCGGATTTGTTGAATAATTCAATATTGTAGTATCTGTGCTAACCTGTTGCTGTTGTTGTAATGCTGTGATTTTAGCCTGGGCTTCAGCTACATGGCGGCCGTCAGGGAAATTATCGATATAGTTCTGGTAAGCGTCGATAGTATTTTCTGACAAAGCTTGCTGCCATGCCTGGTCGTCTTTTTGTCTTTTTGCCTGAATTTGCTCAGTCTCAGAGTTAAACAAGTTAATTATCTGGATAAGTTTATTAATGGCTTTAAGTTCAAAATTTTTCCCATCGTCAACTGTACGGAACAGCGATTTAAAAGTAATGTGCTTTTTAAGTTCTTTTTCTGAATAGCCTTGAATGCGTTTTAACTGGCTTTGGCCTTGATTAAACGAAGCTTCTGCCTGGCGCAACAGGCTTTTTGCTGTATTACGGTTTTGTGGTAATTGGAAATTCAGGTCTTTGCAATGATTGTAGTAAACAGTGAACAAAGCATTGTAACCCCGATCGTAGTAATAAGCCGCTTGTTTAAGTGTTATTTTGCCAGAAATTGATTTTCGTTCTCCTTTACGGCGTTTGTGTCTTTTAGGGCTTTCTAACAATGGCCTGTATTGGTTGTAAATTTGCTGGCTTTTTTGATAAAGTCGATCACCCCGGAGGATATCTGCTTTTGCTTTTTGTATAATTGCCTGGTCTTCCTGGCTAAAACCTGAGGTTAAGTAAATATTTTGCGCTTTTGACAAAACAAACGCTAAAATTAATGTGATTAATAACCCGAGCTTTCTCATTGTATTTAGTTTTAAAAATTTCCTACAAAGCTAAAAAATTAAAAATTAATCAAATATGAATCTTAAAAAAATTTTAATTGCTTAAATTAGTAACAAACAAAAATAAAACCAAAAACTCAAGCCCATGAGAGAAAATAAAAATACTCGTACGATTGCTGCATGGATACTGCGTTTGAGCGTACCCACCTATGTGTATTTTGCATTTGTAAATTATTTCAAAGATGGCATAAATTTATCAGATGTACAGGATTTATTTGCATTGGCTTTTGCAATATTGGCGATTTTGTTGTTTTTTGGAGCTTTTTCCCGAAAAGATGGACTCACCAAAGTCTCTGCCCTTTTGATTATTGTAGTAGCAGTTATTGCGCTGTTTAAAAACTTTTCTTTACTGAGCATGTTTTTCTTGCTAATCATGCCGGTTTACTTCCTTGTTTATGGCAATAGAGCATGACATTATTGCAACAAAGCAGGATTACGAATGACACCCAGAAATAGAATGGTATTTGTCGAGGTCTGACGAATCGCAAAAATAAAAGGCTTATTGATTTTAATCTCTTCAGTTTGAGGATAAGCTGCAGTTAAACTAAGTGTCACAGAAGTCGCAGCTGCAGCAACGCTGCCTTTTTCGTCAACTTTGATATAAGTCTTTTGTCTAATATCGTCAACGTAAAGATTTTGCCCTATACGGCTGAAATCTGCCCTGCTTTTATCAAAAATAATGCTTAAACCCAGAGCTTTAAACAAACTTACAAAATCAAACGTACCTATCATCTCAAATTTGGGCATTGTCACGTTAACATTTTTCATCTCATCCATTTGATTAACATATTCATTCCACAAATCGGCGTTCATATCGATTATGAGAGAGTCAAGGCCAAAAGTAAAATCAGGCATCATAATAACCATTGAAAATTGTCCTTTTCCGTACAGAAGTTCAGCGACCAGGGTCGAACGCCTTTCGTCATAAAACATGTTTACCTTGCTAATCTCATCAGACATGGTCGGAATTGAAACCACCTGGTTCTCAGCAATATAAAATTTGCGATTTTTCGTCTCTGACTCTGAAAATTTATCATACCACTGACCTTTAAAATAAATAGCATTGACCAAAACCATTGCTTGCTCCGGCTTTAGACCGTTAATAATATCAGTAATCTTGTGGTCGGTCTGGCTGCTAACCCAATCATTTATCTTACGAGCTGTTTTCATGTTAAAAGGAACGATAAAAAGCTGGGTATCAAAGTATTTCTTTAAAATTTGCCTGTAATTTTGGTTAATGTTGGCATTAAATTCTCGATTAATCCACTGGGAATTTGCGATTTTCAAAGTCACACGATTGTCTAACTGAGGCATTTGTTCAATTAGCTGCTCAATCTGAGGATTGAGTTGCGAAATATTTTTGTTTATGCCTAAAAATTCTTTTATCTGGCGCAAAGTCTGACCACTGGCACCATTTCCCAACATCAATACAACCAGATCCGTACTAAACGGTGAAATCATAAAATTTTGCTCTCTACCCTGCTGGTTTATCGCTCTCAACAATTTGAAACCCAAATCATTTGAACTCTCGACAATTGTATTGTCTTTTGCGATAACTTCTTCCAAATCGACCGATGACCGCTGTTTGTGTTTAAATCTGCGAAAACTGCACGAAAAAATACCCAACAATGCTATGAGCAGTAAAATTAAAAAGTAGGAAAGCACATTTTTGTTCATAACCCCAAGAATTTGAAAAATTTAGCCATAATTTAACAATAAAATCCGTAACCTCCTTGCGTAAATTTGTTTTTAAACATTCTGAC
>WFZV01000263.1 GCA_015489395.1 Bacteroidales bacterium | reverse complement strand
TATCGATAGTCAGGTCGTATCCTGTAATTACAACAGCCATTGTACAATAGTTTATAAGTTTTAAACAAATGTAAAAAATTTTTTGAGGCTGGAAATAGTTTAGTGATTAAAATTTTAAGAGGTGAGGAAGTGGAAACGAGTTTTTGACCACAGATTGACGCAGATTTACACAGATAAAAAGCAAAAAAATGCGAATCTCCCAGTCCTCGTTGTCGCAGAGTACATTACACCAGTTGGGTAAGAAAAAAGAAATTCTATTTTTCTAAAGGCGTAACTTTAAGTTTTTCTATACGTGGAGGTTTAACATCAAGCACTTCAATCAAGTAATTGTTTACAGTAATTTTGTCGCCGGGTTCAGGCAGGCGTTCCATTTTGTCCAGGACTAATCCTGCCAGGGTTTCATATTCCTCAGATGTAGGCAACTCAAGACCGTATTTGTCATTAATGTAGTCAATTTCGATACGCCCGGAAAAGATAAAACTACCGTCGTCCAGTTGCTCTTCGATAAGGTCTTCATTATCAAATTCATCTTCTATCTCGCCAAAAATCTCTTCCAGAATGTCCTCAATGGTTACAATACCAGAAGTACCGCCATATTCATCCACAACCAGGGCAATACTACGGTTTTGTTTTAACAATAAATCAAACAATTTTTTAGCGCTCATAGTCTCAGGTACAATAGGAATATCCACCAGGATTTCCTGGATAGATTTTGGATTACTAAACAAGCTCAAGGCATGAACATAACCAATAATGTTGTCAATGGTATCCTTGTAAACCAGAATTTTAGACAATCCTGTCTGTGCCATTTTCTCGCGCACCTCTTCTATTGAAGCATCAATAGGCACAGCCACCAGTTCATTTCTTGGCACCATGCACTCTCGAACCTTAATATCTTTAAACTCAAGGGTGTTTTTAATGATCTTAATTTCGTTTTTAAACTCTTCACTCTTGTGATATTCAGCTATTTGCTCAATAAAATTGTCTAAATCTGCCCTACCCAAAATCTGTTTAGTATTTTGCCGGGTAATTGGACGACGAAGAATGACTTTTATAAAAAAATTTGTTATTCCGATGGTAAAAATCGTTATGGGATAAAAAACTATGTAAAAAAACAGGACAATTGGCGAAAAAAGGTTCAACACAAAATTTGGAATTGCACGAAAAATGTTTTTAGGAATAAACTCAGCAAAAAACAGGATAACAATTGTCGAAATCAATGTTTGCACCAGCAAAATCCAGAATTCGCCGTGGATATAATTTTCCAGCCACGGTCCGAGCAATTTAGCGAAAGCAATACCGTAGATGACCAGTGCAATATTGTTGCCCACCAGCATTGTGGCAATGTACTTATTAGGGTCGCTGGCAAAAAACTTAATTATCCGCGGAGCAACTTTTCCTTTAGCCCTGTCAATTTCAAGTTTAAGTCTATTGTGCGTAATGTAAGCTATTTCCATACCAGAGAAAAACGCGGAAAAAATTATCGACAAAAGAATTATCCAGGTCGTGGCCATATCAAAGAGCTTTAAAGAGTCTTAGGGTTAAGACTTCTTAAGATTTTTTGGGATACCGATTTTCAAAGGTTTTTCGACTTTTTCGTTCAAAAGGGCGATATCCAGCACCTGGTCCATAGTTTTAACGTAATAAAACTTAAGACCTTTGCGATAAATTTGCTTAATTTCTTCGACATCCTTGCGGTTTTGCTCAGAGAGTATAATTTCCTTAATACCAGCGCGTTTTGCAGCCAGGATTTTTTCTTTAATACCGCCCACAGGCAAAACTTTTCCGCTCAAAGTCAGCTCGCCGGTCATAGAAAGATAAGGTTTTACTTTTCGCTGGGTAAAAAGCGAAGCCAAAGACGTAGCCATTGTAATTCCAGCCGAAGGACCGTCTTTTGGTATAGCACCTTCGGGTACATGCAGGTGTACGTCCCAGTATTTGAAAACAAGCGGATGGATTTTTAGCTCAATGCTATGACTTTTGACGTACTGCAAAGCAATAGTAGCAGACTCTTTCATGACTTTGCCTAAGTTGCCAGTAAGAGTAAGCTTACCATCTCCCAGGCTCAAGCTTGATTCAATCATGAGTATTTCGCCGCCAACAGGAGTCCAGGCCAATCCCGGAACCACGCCAGCGCCGTTGAATTCTTCGTAAATAGTTTTGGAGTATTTAGGCGCACCGAGCATTTGCGTAATATCTTCTTTGGTAAG
>WFZV01000262.1 GCA_015489395.1 Bacteroidales bacterium | reverse complement strand
CTATTAGGTTATTTAGGTGGTATTGGAACTTATGCTTTGCAGGAATTGCTTTTCCATACGTTGAGTTGAGGCTTTTAGTGTAAAATTAAAGTGCGTAAAGCAATTTTGTTTTTTGTTTAAATCTTTTTGATCGAACAGGTAACGGAGATTTGGCGTTTGTCCGTGGATAGATAGCGAGAGGAAGGGCGGCTGCCGTGCAGCCGCCCTTCCTCTTATTTTTGTTAGTGGATGTTTTTGTTTTTATTTGGGTAAATTTGTTCAAATCAGGTACGAAACAAATTCTGGATTTAGAAGCACAGGAAAGATGGTTCGCAGGGTTTTGGCTTTATGTTTAATTATTGTTTTTGTGCAAAGTCTAAGGGCGCAGCGGGATACTGTGAATTTGCCCGGTGTGCAGGTAAGTTCGAAAATAGAGCGGGACACAGTAATAAAGTTAAATCGGCTGACGGATTTGTCGTCAGTTGTTTCGGATTTACAGGTCAGGAGTTATGGTTTGGGGCAGGTAAGTACGATTTCGATTGATGGTCTGGCAGCCCGTCATACCAGGGTTTTTGTCGATGGGGTAAATATGGTACCGTCATACCTTGGGGTTGTAGATTTTTCGGTCTTTCCGATGTATCTGTTTGGTCGGCTGATGGTTAAAAGAGGATTTGATGATGTCCGTTCAACGGGAGGATTTGGTGGTTTGTTGGGTTTTGAGCTTCTCTGGCCAGACAGCAGTTTTGTCGAGTCGGTGTTAGGTTTTGGCAGTTTTGGAAACAGTTTTTTTTCGCAGGAATTGGGATATTCGCAGGGTAAGGTAAAAGTCATTTTGAAGAGTTTTACCCGGCAGGGGAAGAATGATTTTTTGTTCGAAAACGAGTATTTGCCGGGGCGGCCGTTGCAGCGGATGAAAAATTCTGATTTTTCGCAGCGGGCTAATCTGGCTGGTGTAAGCTACAGGTTTAATGAGCGTTTGTGGGGGCGGGCTTGGGCTGTATTTAACAATGTTTTTCGTCATTTTCCGCCGCCTGTTTCGTACCAGGGGGTAGAACGTGTCGAATTTCAGTCTGTTTTTCAAGGGTTTGGTGGTATAAATTTAAATTATCGTATAGGGCTGCGGACGGTTGCACGGTTTTTTGTAGGAGGTAATGGTCAAAATCTTTTTTATGGTCTGGATTTTAATGGTTTAAATGCTCTGAGCAGTTCCACACGATTTGCCAGTTTACAGTCTAATGTTGTTTTACAAAGTACGAATATTCAGGCGGGCATACGTTCGCAAATAGATGATTATTCGAATATCTTACGGCAGACGCAAACCACATTTTTAAACGCACGACGGTTTGAAGCAATTTATTATTTGCAGTATGTTCGAAGCTTTAAACGGTCAGATTTAAGCCTATTCTCTGAGTTGATACAGGTTGAGCGGAAGTTTTATCAAGCTTTTTCGAGTAAATTTAGTGTAGGCTGGTTAAAAGTTAGTTTTGGTCGAAACATCAATATTCCGACGCTCAATGATTTGTATTGGCGGCCGGGTGGTAATGCTTTGTTAAAGCCGGAAAAGGCGTATTTTTTTACTGTAAAATTCAACAAAAATCCAGTGGTATTTCTGAAGACAGTGCCGATGTTTTTTGACTTTGAAATTTATCAAAAATTCGTACGGGATTGGATATTGTGGAAACCAACGCAATATCATTATTGGCAAGCTCAGAATTTAGAATTTGTGTGGGCGAGAGGAGTAGTTTTAAACGTAAAAATTAAAAATTTAAACATAAAAAAACTCTGTTTTTCAGACAATTTATCGTTCAATTATCGGCGGGTGACAGATACCAGTGGCAAACAGCTAATTTATACACCTAATTTGCTTATAATTAACAATTTAACCATAAAAAAAGCAAATATCAACATAAATCTGATTTTTCATTACGAATCGAAAAGATATGTTGTGCCGGGAAATGAAAATTATGTCTTACCCGGTTATATGACAGGCGACTGCTTGATTGGAGCGGATTTTTTTAAACATAAAAAAATAAAACTTAACTTTGGCTTTATAGTCAAAAACTTCACAAATACAAAATATTACGAAGTTATTGCACGTCCTATGCCTGGACGGCACTTTATGCTAAATTTAAAACTCAGTTTTTAATGAAACGAAACGGCTCGAAAAAAATATTGTTGCAAACCCAGTGCCGTACTATAAGCATTGACGACCCGTTAAGACAGGACGCCCATCTAACAATGACAGACCTTGATGGACGAATCTTGGTTTTGGTTGCAGACGGCAAAACAGATACGCAAAACGTTGAAATTGCCAGTCAAAAAGCTATTGAAGTGTTTAAAAATACTTTTTTGCAGGCTTTTAGCTTTGAGAGCATGTCCACTTATTTGCATCAAACTGTGTTTGTTATAGCCAGTTTACTCATGAAAGAGGTGTCAGCAGGCGGGCAGATGCCACAGAATTACACAACTTTATCCGGTTTTTTGATTGACACAGACCTTACGATTTACACGATAAACATTGGCAACAGCCGGGTTTATTTATTTCGCAACGGACATTTGCAGCGTTTGACAAAAGACCATACTACAGTGCAGCAGGCGATTGATAACCAGCTTTTAACAGAAGAACAAGCAATGGCTATGTCGCAGGAACCAGAGCTGACCAGCCGTTTATCCTATAGTTTAACCCAAATAAAAGTTGATGTTCGAAAACATGGACGACTTCAAAAAGGCGATTTGCTGTTAGCAATGACCGACGGAGTTCATAACTATCTGAGTGATAAGGATATTGAGCATTTGTTGAAAAAGCGCCGGAAATGGAATAAATTAGCCATGTTTTTGGCCACAGAGGCTCAAAAACATGGCAGCGACGATAACATAACGGTTTGTGTACTAATGTCCTGATTATTTACTAATTAAATGAATAAAAGCTCGTGTAAATTTGTTACGTGTTTTGGGTTTTGCCTTTTCGCTTAAATGCAGCTTTATACGAGAAGATATAATCTCGATGTAAAGCAGAAAGTAGTATAAAGCTCTGTAATATAGCGTGATAAACAGGAAAAAGCTTTGCAACCAGAGTACGATAATGTTTGCCCAAAATGTATCAATGCGAATGCCGAAAATATGCTTGTATGGAGAATAAAAATGCGATGTAAAAAATAGACCTTTGCCGTCAAAATAAATAGGTTTGTATTTGCAGTAGAGGTGGTTTTTGTATCTGATTATACGTTTTTTGCCCAAGTTTAGAACAAACTCTTCTAATTTATCGTTGTGATAGCGGAATTTTAAGTTAGTCAGGTATTCTTTCCCGTATTTTTCCATTAAATTGTAAATCAGGTCGTTTTTAGCATCAGACATTTTGACATAAAGCTCTCGGTAGTAGTTTTGAATTTTACTTATGTAAGTGCTTATCTGGTCTAAAATGCTGGGCGTAAGGCTGTTTACTGAGATTTGGTCTTCGGTGAAAGGCTTTTTATAAATAAAATTCCATGGATGCTTAGCAAAAAGCTCGTTTTTAAGCAGTTGAACATCGTTCGGGTCGAGTTTTTTGTTGTTTTCTAAAGCAGATTTGAGATTGTAAATCGTGTTTTGTAATTCAGTAGTCCAAAAATCTTTAACATAGACAGCAAGAGCTTGTTTTTTTTCGATATTATAAAACAGATGTTTGTATTTGTTATCACGGTATTGAATGACAGCTAAACCTTCGTAGCCCCACTTTGCACTCATAATTTCTCCGTACCACGGGATTCTAATTGGTGAGCTAATGTCTGGATTAAGCTTGTCAAAAGGAACTAAAACACCACTGAGAATAATTTGCGGAATAATCAAAAACGGAATAACAATATAAATCGTAACCATTGATTTGAACGAATCAGAAATATTTAAACCTAAAAGATTGCCATTAAACCAAACAGAAAACAGAATCAACCAATATTTAAGAAACATTTCATGAATCCCCATTATGCTGTTGCCGATAAGAGTGTAAATAAACGACTGAAAAGCACTGATAAAGAATAGAATTGCTAATTTAGAAGCTAAATAACTTCCCCGACTAAGCTTAAGGAAGGCTTCCCGCTGTCGTATTTCCCGGTCTTTGACGATTTCCTGAGCGCTAACAGTAATGCCGATAAAAATCGCAATAATTATGGACATGAACAGATAAATAGGCAGGTTGTCGTTGAAAAATAGAAAATATTTGCCGTTGTGTTTTGTTGCGTCCCAATAGCGTATTATAAAACTGAGAATAAAAGCTAAAATTGGCGTTTCCAGAAGGTTAAGCAGAATGTATTGCGTGTTACTGATTTTTGCTAAAACATCACGAGCAGTGAAGATTTTAAACTGTTTGAACTTTGAAGGTAACTTAAATGGAATTTCAGGCAGATCACGCACTAAGAAAATTCGTCGTTTGGTTTTTTCGTATTTTTTGAAGTTTAGGTACCATTCTCTTGGTGAAATTTTGCGAACTTGCGTTGGTCTGCCGTAATCGTCTAAGATTTTAGCTTCAACGATTTTAAAAACTTCTTCGGTTTTAACTGTACCGCAAACAGGACATTCGCTGTCTGACCAATCAGCCTGTCGAACCGAGCTTTTGAAATAACTAATCGCTTCAATTGGTGGTCCGTTGTAAATCAGATATCCGCCCTGGTCTAAAAGCAAAACCCGGTCAAACATTTTGTAAATATCGGACGAAGGCTGGTGAATAACTACGATGACTAATTTTCCCTGTAATGTAAGTTCTTTCAATAAGTCCATAATGTTTTCAGAATCGGCGGAAGATAAGCCAGAAGTCGGCTCGTCAAGGAACAGGATGGGAGGCTTACGGATAAGCTCCAGAGCGATATTAAGCCTTTTACGTTGACCACCACTGATTTTGCGGTTAAGAGGTGTGCCAACGATATGGTCTTTGATTTCGTAAAGTCCTAAATCTTTGAGCAGTTTAATAACTTCTTTTTTTATTTTAAAGTCTGAGTAATTTCCAAAGCTAAGTTTTGCGTTAAAATAAAGATTTTCGAAAACTGTAAGTTCTTCGATCAAAAAATCTTCCTGCGGCACATAACCAATGTATGCCTGCAGTTTTTCTTTTTCTTTGTGCAGGTTAATGCCATTTATCAGTACTTGCCCGGTAGTTGGAGTGTAATTACCGTTTAGTATATTAAGCAAGGTTGTTTTACCCGAACCACTGTTACCCATTATTCCGACCAGCTTACCCGAACGTTCGATAAAGCTCATTTCATGGATTCCGATTTTGCCGCTCGGAAATCTATATGATATCCGGTCGGCTTCTAAAGTGATGTATTTTTTGATTTTTGCGAAAGTAAAAGCAGCGACAATGTCGCTATAGTAGATTGGTCTAATTCGTGGGTTACGTATTGAGGAGCCGTAAGAGAAAATATAAACAGTGTCGGGCAATAAAAGGTGTTGGTTGAGATAAAGCTCTTTTTCGTCGAAGAAAGTGAAAATATGTATTTTAATCGTTGCAATGTAAAAAACACGTATTTTACCTTTGAGTCCTGGTGAGTATATGTATTTAACCCTGGGATTTTTAGGAGGACGTTCGCTGATAATAAGAGTATTGTCCTGATAGTGTTCACAGAATTCCGGGTCGTTGAAAATAAATCGTTTTATAGCAATAAAATCGTCGTATGGTATGTGAAAAGTTTCGATAAGAGCGGAAAAGAATTCGTAAACCTGGTCGGAAAGTTCAGTTTCGCTTTTAACAAATTCCAAAAGTCGTATCAGAACGATGTATTTTTCGCGCTGTGTGAGTTCTTTGTTTAGTAAAGTGCATATTGCAAGGAGTTTAACCGAAGAGACGGCTATAAATTTGTCTTTTTGTGATTTGGATTGTCGTTCTTGATAAAGTTTAAAGTAATGGTTATAGACTTTAAGATATTTTTCAGCCAGTTCGGTATTTAATTTTTCCTTCAGAAAGTTGAAAACAACCGATTCTCGTACTTTTTTGTTTTTTGTAGGAGTAGCAATAAGTGCAAAAAGTTGCATTAAAGCATTTAAAATCTTTTCGCTCATAAATCACCGATCTTATTTAAAGCCTAAAAGTAATAAAATTATTCCAGATTGTGGAGCGTTTGGAGGAAGTTTTGCCTGTACTATTGTTTCGACTGTTGAGGTGAATCGAAAGTCCCAGTATTTAGGATTGTTGTATAATTGGCTTGAATAGAGTAAATTCATATTTTTGTCGAAAACTTTAATAATAGGAGTGTATGAACCATCGCCGCAACAGCTGACTAATCTGTAAGTAGCACCGCCGTAAAAGGTAAAGTAGAATTCAGCAGTTTCGTCTTTTAATACCAAAGCCATATAATGCTGTCCGTCAGAAATAAAAGGATATTTGATAAATTTTGAGCAGTTTTTGACCAATGAATCTAATTGAGAAAAAGCAAAGTTGCTTGAAATAAGTATTAAGGCAAAAATTATTGTGAGTTTTTTTATTTGTTTCATGGCTCGAAATTTTTATTTAGTAATCCAGTTTCTGAGTTGAGCGGTTTTTTTAGAAATTTTTTGTAGGTCAATATCGTTAATGTTGATTATAGTTTTGCTATGAATTACGGTTAAATGCTTATCCGGGTATATTTCAGGTTTGTCGTATTGGTATTTGATAATTATAGCGTCGTAGAGTGACGAAATTTCAGCCAGAGATTCGAACAGGTGGTCCAGGTCTCTGTCGTTTTTGTTGTAATATGGTTCGAGAATGTGAAGTAAATTAGCTAAAGGTGATTTTTGTTCGCCGATTTTTTGGATAAGTTGTTTTGATGGGTGTTTGTAATATAATTGAGTGAGTAAATATTCGCTTTCTATCCAGCCACCGGCCAGGATTAACGCACCAATTTTTTGTAAATCGTTTTCGTTTAAATATACGTCGATATCGCGAAATGCAGTTGAAATCAGATAAAGCAGACTGTCAGGATTTTCGTCGTTTTGTTCTAAACGGTTGATAGTGACCTGGTTAATGACATTGAGCAAATCTAATTCTTCTGCCAGCTGCTTGACGACTTTATAATAATCGGTAAGTAAGTTGTTTTGTTTATAAATTGTAAGATAACCCAGATCAGCACTGTAAACACCTAAATTAATCGCTTTTTTAAATGTACTAATGTATGAGGTGGCATTGTCAGTCGAGTTAATTAAAGATGATTCGTAAGGTAAATTCATTTTTTTTACTACCTGGGAAACTAACACTGGTGAAGGAATTCCAAAGATTTTATTTTTGAATTTAAATAAAACTGTTGGGCCTAAAGAGGTATCATTTTTAATTTCTTGCTTTTGAACTTGCGCTTTTTGCTGCTGCTTTTTATTTTTACAGGCACTAAAATTTATCGAGACAATTAGAATTATTAGCAAAAATTTGTATGAAATTTTTGGCATAGTTAGATAATTTAAGTTGCTGTGTTTGACAAATATAAAAAAAAAATTTAAATTGCTGCTGTTAATTTTTTCGTTTTTTGGTTAGTTAAAACATTTTGAACATAAGATACGTTATTAAAAAATACGTTATTTCACAAATTAAACATTGAAAAATGAGGCAGCTAAAAATTACCAAGTCTATTACCAATCGCGAAAGTGCTTCTCTTGATAAGTATTTGCAAGATATTGGAAAAGAGGAACTTATAACTGTCGAAGAAGAAGTCGAACTCGCTCGCCGAATTAAAAAAGGCGACCGTAAGGCTCTGGAAAAATTAGTGCGTGCCAACCTTAGATTCGTTGTTTCTGTAGCCAAGCAATATCAAAATCAGGGGCTTAGTTTAGAAGATTTGATAAATGAAGGAAATTTGGGGTTAATAAAAGCAGCTGAAAAATTTGACGAAACACGCGGATTTAAATTTATTTCTTATGCAGTTTGGTGGATTCGTCAGTCAATATTACAAGCCCTTGCCGAACAATCTCGTATTGTACGCTTGCCTTTAAACCAGGTTGGTACGATCAACAAAATTAACAAGGCTATAGCAGAATTCGAGCAAAAACAAAGCCGCCAGCCTACCGTGGAGGAATTAGCGGCTTTAACTGACTTACCTGTCGAAAAAATTTTGCAGTCAAAAACTGTCTCTGGTAGACAAAAATCCCTTGACGCTCCACTGGTCGAAGGCGAGGATAGCGAACTAAAAGACGTTATCTCTAATCCAGATGCTCCACGTGCAGACGAAAACCTTTTGCGTGAGTCACTTAAAAT
>WFZV01000261.1 GCA_015489395.1 Bacteroidales bacterium | reverse complement strand
TTTAAAATACCGTCAGTTTTATGCAAATCAATCAAAAATCTGATCATTTTAGATTTTGAAATAATATGTCCTTTATAACTATGCTGATGACCGCATGATTGAAGAAAAACTACTGATACGCTAAAACTTAAAACTATAACGACATTTAATAAATTTTTCATTTCAAAAAATTTTCTGAAATTTGTTTGTGAAATATAAACTTCTGATAAAGATGGAACAAACCACTAAAAAATCAAAAACATATTTAATCTATTGGTTTATTATTGTTTTACTTGCTGGATATTTAGCTTATACAATTTACGATAAAATCCAAAGACAAAAACGCTGCCAGCAAACTATCGTCCAATTGGAAAATACTGCTGCAGAAAAAGACTCTTTACAGCTGGAATTAGAACAAATTTACATACAATACGACCAATTAAAAACCAACAATGACACTCTTAACGTCCGACTTACCAAAGAAAAACAAAAAGTAGCTAAACTCTTACAAGAACTTAGACGTGTAAAAGCTACAGACAGACAAAAAATCGAACAACTTAAACAAGAAGTCTCTTTATTGCGTAATATTATGAAAAGCTATGTCCGTCAAATCGACTCGCTTTACCAAAAGAACCAGGTGTTAATGGCTGAAAACAAAAAAATCAAAGAACAATATTCCGTCACACTCGTCGAAAAACAAAACCTGGAACAAATAACCGATAGTCTTAAACAAAAAGTTGCATTGGCTCAAGAACTTGAAGCCCGTGACGTTACTTTCAGAGCTTTAAACCGTAGAGACCGCAAAACCCGTAGAATTAAACGAACAAAAAAATTTGAAGTCTGCTTCACTATTTTAGCCAACAAAGTTGCAACTCCTGGAATAAAAAAAGTTTATTTACGTATAGCTAAACCTAACGGCGACATACTAATCAATTCGCAATCAAGTACTTTCACATATCAAGGAAAAGAAATTTTCTACTCTTCTGTTAAAGAAATCGACTATGAAGGCAAAGACACTCCTGTTTGCATTTACTATGTTAATGATACTAAATTACCACCAGGAACATACACAGCCTTTGTTTTTATCGATGGAAAACAGATACTTTCTCAACAAATCAAACTAAAATAAACGATTATGCTAAAATTAGATCCAAAACTTCCTTACAAAGTCAAAGACCTCTCATTAGCCCAATGGGGCCGTAAAGAAATCGAACTGGCAGAAAAAGAAATGCCCGGTCTTATAGCTTTGAGAAAAAAATACGGAAAAAACAAACCGCTTAAAAACGCTCGTATTAGCGGCTCCCTACACATGACCATACAAACAGCTGTTCTTATCGAAACTCTCATCGAATTAGGCGCAGAAGTACGCTGGGCAAGTTGCAACATCTACTCTACACAGGACCATGCAGCTGCAGCTATCGCAGAACGCGGAGTACCTGTTTTTGCATGGAAAGGCGAATCTTTAGAAGAATACTGGTGGGCCACTGAAATGGCACTCACTTATCCCGATGGCCAAGGACCAACAATGATTGTCGATGATGGCGGCGACGCTACACTCATGGTGCATTTAGGCTATTATGCCGAAGAAGACCCATCGATTTTAGACAAAGAACCTGAAAGCGAAGACGAATATTGGCTAATTCAGCGGCTTAAGCAATCATTGAAAGACGACCCTACAAAATGGCACCGTTTTGTCGAAAAAATCCGCGGTGTTTCTGAAGAAACTACGACTGGCGTTCATCGCCTTTATGAACGTGAACGCAACGGTACCCTGCTTTTCCCTGCAATTAACGTTAATGACTCTGTTACAAAATCTAAATTCGACAATACATACGGCTGTCGTGAATCTCTCATCGATGGCATAAAACGCGGCACAGATATTATGATAGCTGGAAAAACTGCTGTTGTCTGCGGATATGGCGAAGTGGGCAAAGGGTCGGCACAATCGCTGCGTGCATTTGGCGCACGCGTAATTATTACTGAAATCGACCCAATTAATGCCATACAAGCTGCCATGGAAGGCTATCAAGTTACGACTTTGGAAGATGTCGTGAGCGAAGCTGACATTTTCGTTACAGCTACTGGCAACCGTGATGTTATTCGTATCGAACACATGGAAAAAATGAAAGATGGCGCGATTGTATGCAACATTGGTCATTTTGACAACGAAATCCAGGTAAATAAGCTTAAAAATTATCCCGGTATTAAACGAGTTAACATAAAACCACAGGTCGATCAATACATTTTTCCAGATGGTCATGGCATTATCCTGCTTTCAGACGGGCGTCTTGTCAATTTAGGCAATGCTACCGGACATCCGTCATTCGTAATGAGTATGTCATTTACAAATCAAGTTCTGGCACAACTTAAACTCTGGCAGGAAGACCACGAAATAAAAGTTTATCGCATGCCTAAAAAATTGGACGAAGAAGTGGCAAGACTGCATTTAGACCATTTAGGCGTAAAACTTACAAAACTTACTCCTGAACAGGCTAAATACATCGGCGTTGATGTCGATGGTCCGTATAAACCCGAACACTATCGATACTAAAAAATAAATTTTCGACTTTTCACACAAATAGGCGCAGGCTTTGCCTTGCGCCTATTGCTTAATTTTTTAGCTCAACGCATTTTTCAAAATCTTTATCATGATAAAGTTTCACAAATTACTTTTGCCTCTGGAAAAATTCCATATTCCGGACTTTACACGTATCCCATCCAATAAAGCTGATTTAGTCCAAAAACTTAATAACGAAATACTTAGCAACAAATATCGTCTGCTACCAACCAAATGTCTATGTGGCGGACAAGACTTTGATATAATTGCCACTGTCGATAAATATTCTGTTTTACTACCAACTGTTATGTGCCGTACTTGTGGAACAATACAAACAAACCCCAGATTTTCTGAACTTTTTTACAAAGAACTTTTCCAGTCTGACACTTTAAACAAAATCTATTATTTAGACGAAGACTTAGAACACTTTGTATTACAACAGTTTACTATCAATTCCGGCCAGCATATCCTTAAAGCTGTTGAAAAATATAAAATCATAAATGACTCAACTAAAGTCGCAGAAATTGGCTCTGGAGCAGGTTGGAATCTTATCCCATTTATCAATAAAGGTGCGCAAGTCCTTGGATTTGAACACAACAAAGACATGGTGCAATTAGCTAAAAAATACAATGTTCCTGTAGTTGCTGGCGACGAAAACAACCTGGTCGGCGAATATGATGTCATTATTTTAAATTATGCATTGGAACGCATGTACAAGCCAATACTTAGCCTTTTGAAAATCGCAGACCATTTAAAATCCAATGGTATAATTTACATTAGTGCAAGTTTTAACCTGTATTTTAACCAAAACCTCTTTTCCCTGCCCCAAATCTTTTATTTTACACCATACAGTTTAAAATATTTTGGCTCTGAAGCTAATCTTATCCCTGTAAAAATCGAATTTTTAAATAATTACACTTTCTACGGTATTTTTAAAAAGGGCTTTTATCACAACCAGGAATTGTTGAATCAAAATCTGGCGTTTACCAAAAAACGCTTAAAAAAATATAATCTTCTGGAAACATTGCGGCTATCGAAGAAAATTAAATCTTTAAATAATGTCCCGGGTAAAATCTTTTTTAACCAGACGAATGAAAAGTTTTAAATATGCCTTTAATGGGTTAATTATTGTGTTTAAAACTCAAACAAATTTCAAAATCCATATAATAGCAGCTCTTTCAGCTATTGCTATGGGCATTTGGCTAAAAATCAGTTATTGCGAGTGGTTGATTTTGACCATAATTATATTTTTTGTGTTAATAGCCGAAACCTTTAACACAATCATTGAAAAAATCATGGATTACATAAATCCTAATTATGATAAAAAAATCGGTATAATAAAGGATTTAGCAGCAGCCGCAGTACTCTTAGCTGCAATTTTATCACTGGTAATCGGAGCGATTATATTTTTACCTAAAATTTTTATGCTGTTCTAATTATCCCAGGCTTAATACTCAATCTTGTCTTCCTTTTCCTCCCAGGCTTTAAAGGCTTTAAGCGCCTGGTCACGCATCAATTGTATAGTTGGAATTTTTCGTAAATGAGGAGGTTTTTCTATTTCTTCGTAAATAAATTCATCGCTAAATCCTATCTGAGCTGCATCGTGTCGGGTGTTGGCATAATAAATTTTATCTAATCTCGCCCAATAAATTGCACCTAAGCACATCGGGCATGGCTCGCAAGAAGTATAAATCTCACAACCAGACAGATCGAAAGTTCCTAATTTTTTACTTGCTTGCCTGATTGCGTTAATTTCAGCATGTGCTGTGGGATCATTATCTTTTGTAACAGAATTTGATGCTTCTGCTATAATTTTTCCATTTTTAACAATAACAGCTCCAAAAGGTCCACCGCCAGATTCTACGCTTTTTATAGATAATTCAATAGCTCTTTGCATAAATTTTTCTTGTTCTGTCATAAGGCTTAAATTTTTAACCAAATTGCAATTAAAAATATCAAAATTTCCAATGAACACAAATTTTTCAACTGGTCTGAACGTTGACAGATTCAATTATTATCTTATAAAATTTCTTAAACTTCAACTTTTAACGAAAGTTTTCCACAAAAAATAGATTTATAAAGTTGGTTTATCTGAAAAAAAATTTTAGCTTTGCAAGTCCAAAAACAGATTAAATCTCAAAAACTCTGATAAAGTGAATACACTCAGTTACAAGACACAATCAGCCAAAAAGGAAGAGGTACAGCGTCAGTGGTATGTTATTGATGCTACAGACCAGGTTTTAGGTCGTCTTGCCTCAAAGGTAGCCAAAATTCTCAGAGGAAAACACAAGCCTATTTACACACCTCACGTAGATACAGGCGATTATGTGATTATTATCAACGCAGAAAAAGTCAGACTTACAGGCAAAAAAATGACAGACAAAGTTTACGTTCGTTATAGCGGCTACCCAGGAGGCGAACGCACACTTACTCCAAAAGACATACTTAAAAAGCATCCTGAAAGACTGGTTGAAATGGCTGTACGCGGCATGTTACCCAAAAACCGTTTAGGCCGCCAAATGTTTAAAAAGCTCTTTGTTTATGCTGGTGAACAGCACCCTCATCAAGCTCAAAAACCCGTTCAACTAAACCTGAATGACATAAAATAATTAAAGTATGGAAACTATTCACACTGTAGGAAAACGTAAAGAAGCTATTGCCCGCATTTACATGACAGAAGGAAAAGGAAACATCACTGTCAACGGACGTAAATTTGAAGACTACTTCAAAACTCTAAAACACCAGTTTGCTGCCACTCAGCCTCTGAAGCTGCTCGGTGTCGAAAATCGTTTCGACATCAAAGTTATCGTTAAAGGTGGCGGTTTGACTGGACAAGCAGAAGCTGTAAGACATGCTATAGCTAAGGCTCTGGTACAGGTATTCGGAGAAGATAGCGAAGAACGCCACAAACTTAAAGCTGCTGGATTCCTTACTCGTGACTCAAGAGTCGTTGAACGTAAAAAATACGGTCAACCTAAAGCTCGTAAGCAATACCAGTTCTCTAAACGTTAATCATCAGCGGGTAATAGTAAAAGCCTGCCTGTGGCTTTTTTACGTCTTGTGCCGTCAATACGGGCAAGACTCAACAGGCTACATTTAAACTAAACTTTAAAATTAAAAAACAATGCGTGAAATAACTTTCAAAGAACTGTTAGACGCAGGGGTTCACTTTGGACACTTACGCAGTAAATGGAACCCCGCAATGGCACCTTACATTTTTAAAGAACTTAATGGTATTCACATTATCGATTTAGACAAAACTCGTGAAAAACTTAAAGAAGCTGCTGCAGCTATTAAACAAATAGCCAAATCTGGCAAAAAAATCCTTTTCGTCGCAACTAAAAAACAGGCTAAAGACATTGTTGCACAGAAAGCCCAGGAAGTTGGCATGCCATACATTACCGAGCGTTGGTCAGGCGGCATGCTTACAAATTTCCAGACTATCCGTCGGGCTATCAAGAAAATCGACCTTATCGACAAAATGCAAAAAGACGGAACTTTCGACAAACTTTCTAAAAAAGAAAGACTTAGATTACTTAGAGAAAGGGAAAAATTACAGAAACGCCTTGGTTCTATAAAAGATATGACACGCCTTCCTGCTGCTGTTTATATCGTTGACATTAACAAAGAGAAAATTGCTGTTGCTGAAGCTTTAAAACTTCATATCCCAATTTTCGCAATGGTCGATACCAATACCGACCCACGTCCTATTGACTTCCCTATACCTGCTAACGACGATGCTTCTGAATCTATCGCCTTGATTACAAGTTACTTAACCGAAGCTATAAAAGAAGGTCTGGCTGAACGTGAATTGGAAAAAGAAAAGAAAAGGGCTGAAAAAGAGAAAAATAAAGAATTAGCAGAAGCAGAAACACAAAAGGCTACCAAGCCTACTCGCAAACCAATTAGACGAAAATAATTCTAAATATAACCCAATCTACAGGCTGCCATAGGCAGCCTGACTTTTAAAACTAAAAAATAAAAATTCTAAGAATATGGCTAAAATTAGTGCTGCTGATGTAAAAAAACTGCGCGATATGACCGGCGCAGGTATGATGGATTGCAAAAAAGCTCTCGAAGAAGCTGAAGGCGATTTCCAAAAAGCTATAGAAATTTTACGCAAAAAAGGTCAAAAAGTAGCTAACAAACGCGCTGACCGCGAAACCAACGAAGGCATTGCTATAGGTGCTGTTTCCAGCGATCAGAAAAAAGCTTACATGGTTGCAGTAGGATGCGAAACAGACTTCGTCGCTCGTACTGAAGATTTTGAGAACGCAGTCAACCGTATCTTAAAAGCTGCTTTAGACAACGACGTAGCTGATATCGAAGCTCTGAAAACAACTAAAACCGACAATGGAATTACTGTTGAAGAAGAAATTACACAATTGAGTGGAAAAACAGGCGAAAAAGTCGTACTTCTTTTCTACGGCCGTGTCGAAGGAGAATATGCAAACGTATATAACCATTTCAATAAAACCAATGCAGCTATTGCAGCATTTAACAAAGTTATACCCGAACAGGTAGCAAAAGATATTCTCATGCAAATCGCTTCGATGAAACCTATTGCTATTGACGTAGATCAGGTACCTGAAGAGATAAAACAGAAAGAATTGGAAATAGGCAAAGAAGCTGCTATCAACGAAGGTAAACCTGCCAATATCGCTGAAAAAATCGCTGAAGGTAGACTGAAAAAATTCCTGCAAGAAAATACACTTATGAATCAAAAATTCATTAAAGACAATAAAATTACTGTTCGAGATTATTTAAAACAACACGATCCAGAAGCTACGGTTCTAGACTTCAAACGTTATGCTGTTAGAGACTAAATAAAAAACATAAAAAAATTTGTTTTTTCTCATTGTTTTTTTATTCAGACTATATTTTATTTGTCATAAGTAAAAACTTTAAAACTTAAAATATTCAAAAAAATGGCTTACTACATTGATGAAAACTGTACAGCATGCGGAGCATGTATCGATGAATGCCCTGTAGGCGCTATCAGCGAAGGCGATATTTACAAAATCGACCCAGATCTCTGCA
>WFZV01000260.1 GCA_015489395.1 Bacteroidales bacterium | reverse complement strand
TAAAAAATTTACTATTTCGCAGCAGCACAGCTCAATGAAATTAAGCACTGATAGCGTATTGTTAGGTGCCTGGGCAGACTGCTCCGAGGCTAAAACGATTTTAGACATAGGGACTGGAAACGGAATTTTAGCGCTAATGATGGCACAAAGATATCCTGAGGCACAGATTTATGCCATCGATATAGATCAAAACAGTATAAAAGACGCACAATATAACTTTCAGCAATCGCCCTGGAGAGAAAGAATAACCGCCATTTTAGCAGATGTTCGAACATATAATTTTTCCATGCAATTTGATTGTATAATTTCCAACCCACCTTATTTTCAGAATTCTTTAAAATCAACAAAACAAAACCTCTCCATCGCAAAGCATGATAACACTTTGAACTTCAAAGAATTAGCTGCCATCATCAATAAACTACTCATGCCACATGGCAAAGCTAATGTTATTGTTGCATTTGATTTTAGCCATCAACTTGAAAAAAACTTTAATTTCGAATATCTATTTTGTAACAAACGTCTGGACGTGTTTACCAACGTAAATAAAAATCTGCCACGACTGAGCCTGTTCAACTTTATGAAAAAAATTACTGACTGTAAAAAAGAAAAATTTTATATTAGTGACCGCAAGGGTTACACAAAACAATACAAAAACCTGACGAAAGACTTTTATCTATTTTTTTAAAACCATTTGATATGATTATCGCACAACAAAAAAAGCAGGAGAACATTATCGAATACATCCTGTACATGTGGCAAATCGAAGACCTTATTCGCTCGTTTAACTTTGATTTAGACAGCATTGAGAAAAAAATTATTTCACAATTCGACGTTGACCAGGAGACAAAACAAGCTATGAAAGTATGGTACGATCACATGATTGCAGCAATGCAAAGCGAAAAAATCCAGCAAAAAGGACACTTGCAAACTCTCAAATCCAAAGTCGATGAGTTAAATAATCTACATTTGCAGCTTATGAATTCTCCTTTTCATGTGGATTACCAACAGACTTTCAACAAAGCATTACCTTTTTTGAACGAGCTTTACCAAAAATCTGACAAACAACAAGACAAATCAATAATCGAACTTGCTTTAGAAGCCATGTACGGCATCTGGATGCTAAAACTGAAAAAACAAAAAATCTCAGAGCAAACACAACAAGCAATAGACGTGATAAGCGACTGGCTTTCTCTTCTGGCAAAAAAATATCACGATAAAGAACGTAAAGACGACTTTTTAATTTAACCCTGAGCGCTATGAAAACTTTTTTAATAGCCGATAGCTCGCAAATAGTACTCGAAGCCCTGGAATTTGCTTTAGAACAGCATGGCTTCCAGGTTTTTAAAGCCGAAAATGAACAACAAATAAAACAACTTTATCAAACCCAAAATATCGACTTTGCAATTATAAACAGCAATATTAACAAAATAGACGGTATCAGTCTTGCAGGTGAACTACTGAAAATTAAGCCTTGCAAAATTTTAATCATGAGCGACTCACAAAATTACATGCTTAAACAAAGAGCAAAAAAGCTTGGCATAACAGGCTGGATACTCAAACCATTTATTCCTAATCATCTGATTAAATCGATTATTAAAACTTTTGGTTAAAAACAAATTATAATTTTGCTTTAGATTTTATTTTTCTGTCTTTGTTTTATAAATTTGTAGTTGATACGGTGTAAAATTTCATAAAATGAACAAACAGCGCATAAAAATCATTAGTGTAACTAAAACCTTTTCCGGATACATTTACACAGCGACTATTGCCTCGATTTTTTATGTTTTAGTCTTTATCTTACTTTTCTTTCTAACAGAAAACCAACCGATTACATTCTCTACCCTTATAAAAATCCATGTTAAATACTCATATCTACTTTTGGTTGAAATTCTGCCAATTTTGATTTTTTTTACTGCAAATTTGATAATTTCAGATATTAGCCGAAAGGTTTACTCTATTGAAAATGAACTGGCACTTTTAAACTCCAAAAACCGGGCAATTTATAATTTCGTTGAAAAATTACGTCAGGGCGACATTAATGTTTCCTTCCCGGCTGAATTCATGCAAGACCGAGTTATTCAAGCACTTATCAAACTGCGTGACGAACTTAAACGTAGTCGAGAAGAAGAAGAACAAAGAAAAAAAGAAGAACAACAAAGACACTGGATTAACGAAGGCTTAGCAAAATTTAGCGCAATCTTACGTGAATATGTCGAAGACCTCCAGAAATTAGCAGAAGAAATCACAAGCAATCTTACCAGATACTTAGATGCTAAACAAGCTGCATTTTTCATCATCAAAGAAGAAGGCGACGAGAAATATTTGGAAATGATCGCTTTCTTCGCTTATGACAGAAAAAAATTTCCAAACAAAAAACTCCTATGGGGCGAAGGACTTATCGGCGCTGCTGCTATTGAGAAAAAAACTATTGTTTTGAATGAAGTTACAGAAAACTTTGTTGAAATCACATCTGGTCTTGGCAGTGCTAATCCTCGAGCAATTATCATTTCTCCTCTGGTGGACGACGAAGATAATGTCCACGGCGTTATTGAAATGGCTTCTTTTTCTCCATTCGAAGACTATCAGGTTACATTTATCGAACAGGTCTCACGAAGTATAGCAGATACAATCGCAAACATCAAACGTAACCTTAGAACACAAGAGCTTTTGAAAGCTTCACAGCAACAAGCTGAAATTTTAGCTCAGCAAGAAGAACGCATGCGCCGAAGCATGGAAGAGCTAAAAATGTTGCAGCAAGAAGCAGCTAAACAAAGCGAAGAATTTATCAGTTTTACAAATTCGGTTAACAAAGCTTTACTCAGAGCTGAATTCACTAAAGACGGATTTTTAGTTTTTGCAAATGAAAACTTTCTTAAAACTTTAGGTTATAGCGATTATTTCGAAATTATCAACAAACACGTTACAGAATTCCTGGCTGAAAGCGACCGGGAATTATTTGATACATTCTGGAACAAATTTGTCGAACAAGACGAAGTTTACGATGCAGACATAAGATTTATTTCTAAAGACGGTATCTTTGAACGCTGGATATCTGCTGCTTTTATCGGAATCAAAGACAAACAAGGCAATACACTGAAAGTTCTTTTCTTAGGACTTGACCGTACAGAACAAAAACTTAAACACATCGAATACGAAAACGAATTAAACCAGATTAATAAATTTTTAGCTAAAATCGAATTCTCAACTGACGGTAAAGTTCTCGATGCTAATCACACTTTCCTGACACTCACGGGCTTAAAATTAGACCAAATAACTAACAAACCTTATCAAGAAGTTCTTAACATCACCGACGTAGAAGACTTTGAAGTTATCTGGCGAAATATTCTCACCGGTCACTCACACTCTACTGTCCACAAAATAACAACTTCTACAGGCTCTACTATCTGGCTCGAAGCTTTTTACTCTGCGATAATGATTAATAACATACCGCAGAAAGTTATATTTTACGCAATCGATATTACTGCTCAGAAAGATTTAGAAAATAAACTAAAACAAGCTCAAGAAGAACTCCAAAAGACTATCGAACAAATCAAAACTAAAGAACAAGAATTCGAACTGGAAAAACAACAACTTCTTAAACAAAACGAAGAGATTGATACCACTAACAAATTATTTATCAACATATTCGAAAACCTTGACCAGGCTGTGGTTGCAATCGACGAAACAGAACACATTATAATCTTTAACAAATACGCTGAACAGCTCTGGAATATCAAACGAGAAGTGGTAATCGGTAAACGTCTTTCAAGTATTTTGCCCGAAATTCCTCATACCTACGAAGACGACGTAGAATATTTGCTTACCTATTTCAACGTTAAAAAACCTTTAATTAATGAATCTCGCTTAAGCTACATAATCGACAAAACCGGCAAAAGAATTAATGTACAAGTCTTTATTGTTAAAGCAGAACATAAAGACCGTTTACTCTTAACTGCATTTATTAAAAATATGGAGCTTTGAAAAAGCTTGTTTTAATTAACATACTTATTTTCTGCGTATTAACTATTTCTATTGCAAACAACGATAGCCTATTTTATGCTTATAAAGGTGTTTTAGACCTGACGAATTTCGATTTTTCAAAACATCCCAGTATCCAGCTCAACGGCGAATGGGAGTTTTATTGGCAAAAATTACTTACACCACAAGACTTCAGACCCAAAAAATTTGTTGCCGATGCTTATGTATTAGTCCCTAAATACTGGTCATCGGTTAAAATTAACGGACATAAGCTACCTCATACAGGTTTTGCAACCTATCGACTGATTATAATTACAAACAAAACTGTCAAAAACTTAAAAGTTGTCTTTCCAGCTGTAAATAGTTCCATGAAAATTTGGTGGAATGGACGACTCCTTGGTAGCAGCGGTACTGTAGGCACAAATCCGTCAAACTCAGTACCTTCGATAAAAACCATTAGTCGAGAAGTTTCTTTAGACAGTCCCAATGTCGAAGTTATCGTCCAGGTTTCCAATTTTCAGCATCGTGAAGGGGGTTTTTTCGATTCTCCACGCCTTGGAACAATAGATAGCATATCAATCTGGCAAAATATTTTACTTATTATAACTGTTTTACTTGTCGGTGCAGCTCTTATCATGTCACTGTACCACCTGGGACTTTATTTGATGCAAGCCAAAAATTTAGCAGCTTTAACATTTTTCCTGTTTACTTTGCTTTTAGCCCTTCGTTTAGTATTTACCAATAACGACTTAACTATCAGTTTGTTTCCAGACATTTCATTTGATTTAAAATATCGCATTGAATATTTTACATTCTTCTTTATTCCTCCGCTAATTAACTGGTATTTTTACGCTACACTAAAAGATACATTAGCAAGAAAAGCAACTTTAATTTTAGCCATTGTCGCTGTTTTGACTTCTATTTCGCTTATTTTTAAGCCCATTGTTTTTACTAAAATCATGCCTTATTATCAGATTGTTTATTTTTTAATGATAATCGTTGATACTTATATAATTTTTAAACATGCACGTTTAAAAACTCCTGGAGCAGATATACTTTTAGGTACCTATCTAATCGTATTCGCACTGGTAATCAACGATATACTGTATTATTTACGAATTATAAACTCGGTACAACTTAGTCCACTGGCTATTTTCATATTAATTTTAGGTCAATCACTCGTTTTAGCCCGTATATTTTCACAAGCATTTAAAACCAATTTGGAACTCAAAAAAGAATTAGAATACAAAAACCTCAATCTTGAAAATATTGTCAGAAAAAGGACCCGCCTTTTAGAAATGCAAAAACAACAACTTGAAGAGCAAAACGTAACGCTTCAACGTCAAACAGAACAACTTAAAGAAAAAGACGAGTTAATAACATCAAGCTTAAAATATGCTGCTGCTATGCTCCAGGCTATTATGCCTGATCCAGCTATTTTAAATAATTATTTCGACAATTTTTTACTTTTTTTGCCTAAAGATATTGTAGCTGGCGACGGATATTGGTTCACAGACAAAACTCCCGAATTTTTATACATAGTTGTCTACGATTGTACTGGACATGGAGTACCGGCTGCCTTTCTAAGTGTGGTGGTTAATTATTTATTCAAAAACTTAATCTTTGAATCTCAAATTCACGAACCTAATAAAATCTTAGAGCAAATTGACCAAAGAATAAAAACATTTCTACAACGGCAATCCCGCGATGGTATGGAAGCAACAATTGTACGAATAGAGAAAAACCAAGCTGAACCTCAAATTAAATTCGCTACAGCACGAATGGAACTTTATTACTACAACTCACGTACTCGCCTTGTAACCAGACACAAAGGTACTCGACGAGCTTTAGGTTACAGTTCATCCCAATATAATCCAGAAACATTTAGCAACTTCTTAATCAACTTCAAAACTAACGACGCAATTTATCTAACAACCGACGGTTATATCAACCAAACTGACAAACACAACAAACGTTTTGGTTCCCAAAGCTTTATAGATTTAATCATAAAAATCGGTGATAAGCCAATGTGGGAACAAAGACAAATCTTCCATGAAACACTAATCGATTTTATGGGCGACGTCCCTCAACGCGACGATATACTTATCTTAGGCATTAAAAACTCACCTTATCAAAAACCACAAAAATTTTAGCCACTTTCAGAAAACTTTTTCCTGGACTTAAGTTTGTTTAAGACAATTTTTTAAGCATTTAGAACATTAAAAATTATATTTGTTCTAAAACAACTTAAAACTTTAGAATCATGAAAATAAAAGAAATTTATGCACTGGAAGTATTAGATTCACGCGGAAATCCTACAGTTGAAGTCGACGTTACATTAGAAAACGGCATCACAGCCAATGCCCTTGTACCATCTGGAGCATCTACCGGCGAAAAAGAAGCTGTTGAACTACGCGACAACGACAAAAAACGCTTTAATGGCAAAGGCGTACTTACCGCTGTCAACAACGTAAACACCATTATTGCTAAAGAAATTGTCGGCATGGATGTTCTGGAGCAGCGCAAAATCGACTATACTATGATTGAATTGGACGGTACGCCTAACAAAGCACGCTTGGGAGCAAATGCAATTTTAGGCGTTTCTCTTGCTGTAGCTCATGCTGCTGCTAAATACCTTGGAATACCTCTGTTTCGTTACATTGGCGGTGTAAATGCTGCCCTCCTTCCTGTACCTTCACTCAACGTTATAAACGGTGGTAAACACGCCGACAACAATGTCGACTTTCAAGAATTCATGATTGCTCCACACAATGCTCCAAGCTTCAAAGAAGCTATCAGAATGGGAGCTGAAACGTTCCACGCCTTGAAAAAAGTACTGAAAAAACATAACTATAATACTGCCGTAGGTGACGAAGGTGGCTATGCTCCTGCTCTCAAATCCAACGAAGAAGCCATCGAAGTTATCCTCGAAGCTATTGAATTGGCTGGTTATAGACCCGGTGAAGATATTTCTATATGCATAGACCCTGCTTCCAGCGAAATGTGGGACGATGAGAAAAAAATGTACCACTTCTGGAAATCTACTGGCGAATACAAAAGCTCTGATGAAATGATAGAACTTTACAAAGGATGGGTTAACAAATATCCAATAATCCTGATAGAAGATGGTATGAGTGAACACGACTGGGAAGGTTGGGTAAAAATTACAAAAGAACTTGGCGATAAAATAGAGCTTGTAGGAGATGATTTACTATGCACTAATCCAAAACTTCTACAAGAAGCTATAGACAAAGGCGCTGCTAACTCTATTCTTATAAAACTTAACCAAATCGGAACTCTTACCGAAACACTCGAAACTATCGAATTAGCACAGAAAAACAACTACGGTTACTTCATCTCTCACCGCTCCGGCGAAACTGAAGATACCACTATCGCTGACCTCGCTGTCGGAACTCTGGCTGGAAAAATTAAAACCGGTTCTGCTTCTCGCGGTGAACGTATCGCTAAATTCAACAGACTTATTCGAATCGAACATTATCTGGGCGATACTGCAAAATTCGCTGGTCTTAACGCTTTTAAATACAAAAAATAACCTTTTTAACCTGATAATTGTCATTTTCTGACGACTTTTGCTCGTTAAAAAAGCCCAAATGCACTAACATAAAAGCCCCGCTGGCTATTCCAAAGCCAGCGGGGCTTCTTTTTAAAGCTCAATTACTGCCGCAAAACTATTGTTTTGCTACTCTTACCGTTACCGTACGATTGCCCGTTACTATGCGCAATACGTAAACTCCGGCTGATACATCGCTTAAATCTATACGGTTAACATTGCCATTTATCGGTCTTACCTTCATAACTTTTCCTGACAAACTTATCAATTGTACCTGACCTTCAACATCTTCTCCCTGCAATTTCACAATTACATAACTGCCTGCTGGATTTGGATAAACCAAAACATCTGAACCTAATTCACTCAACGATGCCCATTGATTGACAACTACTACATAACTGCACTGAGACTGATTGCCATAAATATCCGTTGCTGTCCACACAATCTGCGTCGTACCTACCGGCAACGTGTCTCCTACCAAACTATTCGTATTGTTGAAGTCATTTAACAGACTGAAATCTGAACAATCTGTTACCTGTGGCGTAAACACGGTCGAATCTGTCTCTGAAACAATATAACCATGTGGATTATTGGCATTAACCGTTATCGTATCATCTGAACATACAACCTCAGGTGCAGCATCATCTACTACGTTTACATTGAACACTACTGAGTCCGAATTGCCAAAGGCATCCTGTACTTCTACTTTGACTCGTACATTATCTCCTGCATACAACTCTGTTCCTGCTGCTGGAACCTGGCTTATCGTTAACTGACCTGGACAGTTGTCTGTTACGATTATTGAATCTGTGTAGTCCAACAACTGGTAAGAACATGTCTGCGGATCTACACTTACCGTCCTATCGCCTAAATTAGAAGTGATACGCGGTGGCAAAGTATCCAACACTGTTACTACTGCTGTGGCTGTCCCTACATTGCCACTTGCGTCTGTTACGCTTACCGTTACGTTATTGTCGCCTACATTATCGCAATCAAAGTCTGAAACATCTATCGAACTACCACTTATTCCGCAGTTGTCTGTTGCATTTTCAATCAAATCGTCTGGTGTGATCGATACATTTCCTGTCCTATCGAGATAAACAGTAATATTGCGAACATTTACTACAGGCGCAGTGGTATCCAGTACGTAAACTGTAATTGTTTCGGTCGAGGTGTTGCCCGAAGCATCTTCTGCTGTTAAAGTAACTGTGTTATCTCCTAAATTATCGCAGGTGAATGTAGTCTGGTCTGCTGTAAAACTGCTCAATGTGCAATTATCTGTTGCACTGGCGACTGACGACAAATCAAGCGTTGCCTGACCGTTGGCGTCTAAATATAAAGTGTCATCATCATGGCTGACAGTGATGGTCGGAGCAAGATTATCGACTACTGTGACTGTGATTTGCTCGGTCGAAGTATTGCCAGAAGCATCAACAGCTGTCAAAGTAACTGTGTTATCGCCTACATCATCGCAGGTAAACGTGGTCTTGTCTGCTGTGAAGCTGCTTAC